>JAIPCS010000155.1 GCA_021738105.1 Sulfuritalea sp. | reverse complement strand
TTGAATTCATCGGTATCGCCGATCCCTTGCGTGCTTCTTCCGCCACAGCGATGGCGCGCCTGAATCGCCTCGGTATCGATGTGGTGATGATCACCGGTGACAACGTGGGCACGGCGCAGGCCGTCGCGAAGGAGGCCGGGATCGCACACTTCGAAGCCGAGGTGCTGCCGGGCGACAAGGCGGCAGCGGTCAACAAACTGCGCGCCGATGGTCGGCGGGTGGGCATGGTCGGCGACGGCATCAACGATGCACCGGCGTTGGCTGCGGCGGATGTCAGTTTCGCCATGGGCGCCGGCTCGGACGTGGCGATGCAGGCCGCCGATGTCACGCTGATGCGCGACGACCTGAGCAGTGTGGCCGACGCGATTTCGCTGTCGCGCGCCACGCTCTCAAAAATCCGACAAAACCTGTTCTTCGCGTTTATCTACAACATACTCGGCATTCCGCTGGCGGCGCTAGGCATGCTCAACCCGGTGATTGCCGGTGCGGCGATGGCAATGAGCTCGGTGTCGGTGGTGAGCAACTCTCTTCTTTTGAAAAACTGGAAACCCAAAAAGGACTGACATGGAAACGACGACAATCAAGGTAGAAGGAATGTCCTGCGGCGGCTGCGTGAAAAGCGTGACCGGTGTACTGACAGCGCTGGAGGGTGTCGCGAAGGCGGAGGTGTCGCTGGAGCAGAAACAGGCCGTGGTCGAGTTCGACGCAACGAAAATGACGCGCGACCAGCTCAAGGCGGTGATCGAAGACGCAGGCTTCGACGCCGAGTAATGTCGGAGATCGCACTCCGATGAGGTCGCGCGCGAGTGACCGTCGCTGGAAAGTCGGCTATGGCAAGACGGTGACGATGGCCTTTTCCGACACGGCCGCGCCAGCTGAAATGTCGCTGTTGCAAAACTGCAGCAACATTCCCGTTAGCACAGCGCCACCGATGATATTGCCGAGGGTGACAGGCAACTGATTCCAGAACAGCCATTGCGTCAGACTGATGTCGGCGCCGAGAATCATGGCTGTCGGGATGACGAACATATTAACCACCGAATGTTCGAGCGCCAGCGCGAAGAATGTCGCCACCGGCAACCATACAGCGGCGATCTTTCCCGTGGTGGATGTCGAACTCATGGCCAGCACGGTACCGAGCGCGACCATCCAGTTGCAAAGAATGCCTTTGACGAAAGCGGTCAGCCAACCGTTGGCGCCGGCATGTTCGTAGATGAGAGTCTTCGACTGGGCGACCGCGACTATTTTGGCCCCCAGCGCTCCGGCTACTTGGCTAAAACCCTCGGTCAGCACCAGAGCGAGGAGGAAGCCGACGAACAACGCACCGAGAAAATTGCCGAAATAGACCCAGCAGCAGTTATTCAGCATGGCGCCCCGTGTGGTTTTGCCGCGTATGACGCCGACAGTCAATACGGCAAAATTGCCGGTGGCCAGTTCGAGTCCGAGCAGTATGATCATGGCGAAGCCGACCGGAAAGACCGCCCCCGAGACCAGGGTTGCGGCGCCTGCGCCGAAGCCTTCCGATACCTTGAACGCCAGCGCGGTCGCGTAGGCAAGCAAGGCGCCGGACATAAATCCCCTGAGCAGCATGGTTCGCGTTCCCAGTGCGGCTTTCTTGGTACTGGCGAATTCGACTTCATCCAACAGTTTTTTCGGCGCGACGTTGTCCATTTTCCTCTCCCTTTTTTCAGGCTAACCTGGCTTGCGAAGGATGGCTGTTGCCGGTGCTCAGCATGTCCGCAGCAGGAGTGCCGCCGACAAACAGGCTGCCGAGCCAGCAGGCGAACAGCATCAGCGCAATATTCACCAACCACCAGCCAGCGCTCTCCTGCTGGTTCACCAGATAGTTGTTGCAGATTCTTGTCGGCGCTGCGATATAGAGCCAGCCGAGCACGGCCACCATGCTGATCAGATTGGTCCACACGAAGCCCCGACCGATGGCCGTAAGCTGCTTCCAGGCCAGTGCCAGAGGCAACCCGACGAGCAACGGCAAGCTGAGGAACTTCACGGTTTCGACCAACGGGCTGGACAATGCGGCATCCAGCGCACGCGGCAGCATCCAGTAGGCGGAAACGAACAGCGCGATCAGCACGCACGACACCGCGCCGCCCGCAGCGGCGAACAAGGTTTCCTTCCAACTCTCGGGAAGCAGGTGGCCGGCGCCGATGCCGATCAGCGTCAGCAGCGGTATCTGCAGCAGCATGTGGCCGACCATGGAGGCTTCCAGCCACCCCCTCGCGGCGGGTGTGGCGAGTAGCAGGTACAGGGTAACCAAGCCGTAGCCACCGTGACGCAGTAGTGGCGCGCTCATAGCCATGAGCTGACCTTCTCGGCAAAGAGCACCGGCGCATCGATGTCGCTGATCAAAGCCAGCCGGCCGTCGCGTCCGAGCAGATGGATGGCTGCGTTGTGTTCGAAGCCACCCATCTGGTCCGGGATCACGACAATACCGAAGGCCGCGAGCAGCGGGCCGAGTTCGGCCGCGCTACGCACCCGAGCAATTCGCCAGTGTTCGCCATCGGCACCGTAGGCTTCGCCATAGTCCTTCAAGCGGCTCGTATCGTCACCGTCGATATCGAAGCTGATGCTGAGCAGTGCGAAATCGTCTCCCAAAGCCTGCTGCGGGACATGATTGTGAATCTGCTTGAAGGCCAGGCCGAGAGTGCGGCAAATGGTGCTGCATCGCGTGTAGATGAATTCCACGGCGAGCAGTCGGCCCTGGTAGTCACGCAGGCTGAAGTGCCGACCGTTCTGATCCTCCAGTACCGCAGCGGGAAGGGCGCGCGGATTGCGCAGGATTTCCGCGCGCCGCGCGGCCTCGGCGGTGAAGGCCTGGAGGCCGTCGGTGGCTTGCCAGAGGCCGGCGACGCCAAGCACCGTCACCAGTGCCGCGATGGCGATGCCGCGGTGGGCGGATTTCACGCCGCCACGCCCTGCGCCAGCGAAGCGCGCGGATAGTCACACCCCGCCAGGCTCAGGCGAGAGAGGAAGCGGATGACGAACAGCAGGGAAGAGGCCACCACCAGTGCCGCGAACACGGAACCGATGCGGTCGTAGGGAACCCATTCCGGCAGATGGGCTGCATAACGCCTGGCAACGCTTTCCTTGCCCGAGTAGAGGAATGCCAGCGTGAAACCTAGAGTTCCGATTGTGAAGCCCCAGAAGGCGAAGTGATCGATGAGGTTGTCGGCCCTGGCCTGATTCGGTTTGCCAAGGTAGTACATGAAGCCGAACACCATTGCCACCATGCCGAGCAGCAGATAGGTGTGGAAATGCCCCGGCACCCAAAGCGTGTTATGCATCACATAGTTCACCGTGATGGTGCCGTCGATGAAGGCCGGCATGGCGCCAGCCGCCCAGCCAAATAGCGAGATGAACAGCAGCTTCGTCGTCATGTCCCAGCGGATGCCCGAGCGATAGACGATCATCAGTGCGCCGTAGCCGGTCACGATCAGGATCGGGAAGGTGTTCAGGTAGCCGATGATGTGGCCCATGATCAGCATCCATTTGGGAAAGGCAAAATCCATCAGCAGGTGATGCGGGAAGATGAACATCACCATCAGCGTCGAGGCGGTCCACGAAGCAAGAAAGGGCTTGTTGGCCTTCCAGGGACGCTGCGTGTAGCGCGGCAGGATTTCATAGACCGCGATGACCGCCATGTAGATGGTCGCGTTGATGAAGACATGACCGAAGAAATAGATCATGCCCTTTGCCAGCAATGCGTCGATTTCAAAGCTGGGAACGTAGAGGTTGACCAGCATCATGGTCAGAATGCTGGCGCCGACTACCAGGCCGATGACATTGACGATGGTCACCATGGTGCTGGCCACCACCGTCGGTGGCGGTGCCTTGCCGTCGTCAGTGCTGAACAGTTGCGGCCAGCCCAGCGCGCGCGCGAAATTGCCGTAACGGGCAATGATGGCGCGGGCAATATCAAGGTGCATCAGCAGGAAGCCGACACCGATCACCAGCAGCCCGCCCATGAATAAAGCTGCGGCTTCGGGACTCCACATGCCCATCGACTTCGACGGCATCGGGTAAAGGAAGGTCCACGCACCGTGGAAATTGCCGAGCAGGACGCTGGACAGGATCATGACCACGCCGCCCAGGAATAGTGCCAGATTGGCAATGAAAATGCCGCGCGAGAGTTCCACATACTGGCGCAGGAAATGCCACATGATGGCGGCGCCGGCAA
Organism: Sulfuritalea sp.; assembly: GCA_021738105.1. The sequence continues at coordinate 3,766 of JAIPCS010000155.1, read as the reverse complement.
TCCCGGCGATGCCGACCATGCCGGCGCCATGCAGGGTCATCAACTGGTAGAACCAGTTGGCGCCCATGTCGATCAGCTGCGCCTGTTCCAGACGCATCATCAAGCCGAAGACCATCATCAGCAGCAGCACGGCGGCGGCCGTAACGAGATAAGCCAGCACGCCGATATCGGCACCGCGATCGGCCCGGGAGCTTTGGGTCAGTGTTGTCATGTCTGTTTCCTCCTCTACAGTTTGGCGACCACGATTTCGGTCATCATGTTGTGGTGCGCGATGCCGCAATACTCCAGACAGAGAATCCGGTAGGTGCCTTCCTTGTCGAAGGTGTGCCGGAGTTTGTTGGTGTAGCCGGGCATGGCCTGGGTCTGCGCGACCAGATGCATGTCCGGGTCGTAGATCGCGAATCCGTGGTTGATGTCCGCACTGCTAACGCGGAACTCAACCGGCTGACCGACGGCGATGCGGTTGCTGCTCAACTCCCAGCGCCACTGATAGGCCTTGGCCTCGATCGAAAGCGCATTGACTCCGGATGAATGGGCGTGGCTCGCGGCGTAGGGCAAATCCACCAGCGTGAAGATCATTGCCGGCCCTAAAACCAGCGCCAGTATCCAGAACAGCCTGCTCCGGACGCGATAGGCTTTTTTCTGCAACTGGGCGTATTCCTCGATTCGATTGTCCGAGTTGATGGCGACGTACGTGAAGCCGAATCCAACCAGCGTCATCAGTACCAGCGAAACCTGCCAGGCGATTTGTTGAGACATGAGTTCTCCCTCTTTGTATTTGTCGTTCGCCACCCCAGCGACTGAAAGCGTCGATGGCGTGGCTTGTGCGGGGTCAGTTGCTGGGTTTTGGCATGGTCTGGAGAAAGGCATACCAGACCGGCAGGTGGTAGGACGGCTCTTCCCATAACAACACGGTAAGCCGCTCGCGCAATGGATCGGCTGTGGCATTGGAAGCTGCGGGAACCGAGACCTGGGTGAAGGTCGCTTCGTGGTTCAGCAGCCTTTCGAAGCTCGCGGAGATCTGATCGGTCGCGACGGCATCGGCGCCAAACACGGGCAAGCTCGATGCAGCAATCAACGTGTATGCGGAAAGCGCAAATAGTTTCATTTTCATTTTTGATTCCTCCTGTTGTCTGTGAGTAGCCAAGGATCGGCGAACGGTCCCTGGACGACCTTTAGCGATGTCCGTGCCAGTCTTCACAAACCATTGATATGAATAATAATGCTCATTATTTGTTAATAATGTAGTATTGTTCATATGTCGATTGAACGTTCATGTGTGCGTTCAGGTTGAACGGAGAGATACATGTCGAGTTTGCTGACGCTGCGGGTTTTCCTCGACAGTCTTGAAGAGGGCGTGCTGTTCCTCGATGCAAAGCGCAAAATTCTGGAGATGAATCTTGCGGCCAGGGAGATGCTGGCTCAGACCGACGTCTCGTTTCTTGGGCGGCTATGTCCGTCGCTTTTCGTGGGGACCAGTTGCGCCCGCGAATGCGAAATAAGGGGCACGTGTTCTTTGACGCCTGCGCAGGGCGAAAGCCGCAAGAATCAGGATATTGTTCTGGATCTGTTCGATGGCCGGCAGATATCGCTGCGCATGTGGGCCATGTTGCTGCCGCCCAATGATTCAGGGCTGTTCTGCGCCATCATCCTGCGTGATCGCTCGCGCGAAGTGGCGCTTGAGGCGGAAGTTCGGGAGCGCTGGCAGTTGGGCGGACTGGTCGGGCGCAGCAAGATCATGCGGGGTCTCTACCAGAATGTGCTGCGCGCGGCGGTGAGCGACGCCAATGTCCTGATTACCGGTGAGAGCGGTGTAGGCAAGGAACTGGTGGCCCGGGCGCTGCACGACAATTCGTCACGGGCAGCGGGTGACTATGTCGCGGTGCATTGCGCTTCGTTGTCGGAAACCTTACTCGAGTCGGAACTTTTCGGCCATGCCAAAGGCGCTTTCTCGGGGGCCACTGCGGCGCGTCTGGGACGCTTCGAGGTGGCCAATGGGGGCACCATTCTGCTGGACGAAATAGGCGAAATTTCACCAGCAACGCAAACGAGACTGCTGCGTGTCCTGCAAGAGCGCGAAGTTGTTCGCGTCGGCGAGAACCATCCGCGCAAGATCGACGTGCGGGTGGTTGCCGCCACACACCGCGATCTTGCCGCCATGGTGAGGCGCGGTGAATTTCGCGAAGATTTGTATTACCGTTTGCGTGTGCTGCCGCTGGCAGTGCCTGCGCTTCGCGATCATCGAGACGACATTCCCTTGCTCGTTGGCAAATTGCTGAGCGATCTGGCGGAGCGCTATCAGCGACCGGAACTGACGATTTCAACCGAAGCCATGATGGCGCTTGAGGCGTATGACTGGCCTGGAAACGTTCGCCACCTTTTCAACGCACTGGAATATGCGGTTGTGCAGGCCGAGGGAGAAATGATACGACCGAAGCACTTACTCAGCGAGATCGTAGCCGGCGCCGAATCTCCAGCGTCAACGCCAGTAGAGGGGGCTCGCTTGACGCGTCATTATCAACCGCGCGGGGACGATGCCGCAGAGCAGGCGCTGATCCTGAAAGTGCTGGAAGAATCGGCGGGAAACAAAGCTGAGGCGGCGCGACGACTGGGCATGTCGCGCACTACCTTGTGGAAGCGTCTGGCCCGGAGCGCTTGATCCAGGACGTCGCCATCACCCAAAAGTCGGCGTTGGCGATACGGCGGCTGTTACACCAAACGCGGCCTCGACATTCGCGTGAGCGGATGTTCGTTTCACGCATGGCCCAGTGTCTTGTTTACCAGACGAAGAAAACGAAAATCCAGGTGGTGGCAACGGCGATCAGCGGTATCAGCCAAACCGCGAAGGCCGCGAATAGGCGCGCCAGGCTTGAGGCGCCGCCAAGCATAAGTCGCAGTCCGAGCCAAGCCGACCAGAACAGACCCAGGCTCAACAGTGCGCCACGCAGGATATCAAGCCCGGGCAGGGTGATGGCTTCGGTACGCAATTGCCCCAGCGTCAGCATCGACAGGCCAAGAAACAGGCTGATGCCACCCAGGGGCACCAGACCCAATCCCAGCCGCTGCCAATTGACGCCGGCCAGCCGCGCCGAGGTGCGCACGGCAAGAAGCGTAGTGCCACCGAGAACCAGAGTCACCGACCCGATGTAGGCAAGAATGGCGGCCCCGTCGAGCCAGGTGAACACATCATTGACCTCCGGGTAGCGGGTCAGTAGCCACCAGGCCGGACCTTCATCGAGCATCCAGTACATTTCATGATTCAGCAGCCATTCAGCGGCGGCTTGCTTGCCCCACACGAACCAGGGATTCACGGTCCATTGAAAGGCGCCGATGGCGACACCGAGAATGCCGAAGCTCAGCAGCAGGATTTCGTTTGTTGCCGGCGGTGAACCGGAGAGAATTTCGGCATTGGGCGAGCGCGGGGTCAGCGTAACCGCCCCGCGATGATCGCTGCAGCGACCGCAGGCGTGGCATTGCGACATGCCCGGCAGATGCTTGACGTCGAGCAGTGGCGCGCAGTCGACGGCGTCGTGCCGCGCCGGGTGACTCTCCCAGGTCTTGCGATCCACCTGAAGCTGAAAAGGCGCCAGCCGCGCCAGCAGCGCAAAAACGCCGGACACCGGGCACAGGTAGCGGCACCAGACGCGCTTGCCTTTGCCGTACATCCAGCCGATGGCGACAGCGGCGACGGTGGACCCGCCGAGAATCAGCAGTACCGCCTTGGGATATTCATAGACGCTGATCAGCTGACCGTAGAGGGTGGTCA
>JAIPCS010000154.1 GCA_021738105.1 Sulfuritalea sp. | reverse complement strand
CATGGCCAGCGAGCCGGCCGGGGCCAGCAGTTCCGGGGTTTTCAACGGGCGGGTACCCGTAGATCCGCGGTGACCGTACCGACCAGCGGCAGTTCTTCGTCATGCGGCAGGTCGCGAAAATCCTCAGCCAGCGCCGCGGTCTGCCATTCCTGCATGGCGGGATGGGCCAGCATGGTCTGAAGGTAGGTCGCGGCAGCGCCGGTCACGGGCACGCCAAAGGTCTGGAAGCGAAACACCACCGGCGCAAAGAAGGCATCGACGGCGGTAAACTCCGCGCCGGCGAGGAAGGGGCCGCCGAAGCGCGTCAGGCCCTCGCTCCACAGGGCTTCAATGCGGGCGATGTCGGCCAGCAGTGCGGGTGAGCGTTTGGTGACCGCGACGCGGACACCGACATTCATGCCGTGGTCGTTGCGCAGGGCGAAGAATCCGGAATGCATTTCGGCGGCAGCGCAACGCGCCCAGGTGCGGGCTGCGTCATCCGCCGGCCAGACGCCGGAATGACGCTCGGCGAGATACTCGGCAATCGCCAGCGTGTCCCATACCCGGGTGTCGCCGTCGACCAGCCAGGGCACTTTGCCGGCCGGCGCCTGTGGACGAAAATCCGGCGTGTCTCCCGGAGTGAAATGATGCAGCACTTCCTTGAAGGCAATGTCGCGAGCACGCATCAGCACCCAGGGGCGCAACGACCACGAGGAATAGTTTTTGTTGGCGATGTGCAGTGTGTAACTCATTGGACCTTTCCCCCGGCCCCCTTCCCGAGGAAGGGGGTGATTGTGGTTCGCGAGCGGTGCTCGCTCCATGTTGTTGACTGCGCCATCCTTGGGACGGCCCTGCGGACGGCGCTCATGATCTGATGGTTTCGTCAAGGGTGATGTCGACCATCAGGTCGTTGGAAATGCGTTCCAGTTCCTGCGTCAAGGCGCCGGCGTCGAGATCGGGTGCGGCGGTGAGTTCGGCGACGGCATGGAAGAGTACCGCTGCCGACATCGGAGCGCTGGCGGTATGGGTTTCCAGGCTCTCGACGTTGACCGCGTGATTGGCCAGCACCAGCGAGACTTCGCGCACGATGCCGATGCGGTCGTGACCGACCAGCGCCAGTTTCAAACGCCGTCCCACCATCACCGATTTTTCCGTCGCTGCGGATTCGACGGTAACTTTGAGCCCTGCAAGTTTTCCAAGCGCAACGCTGAGTTTATCGGCGTTGGCCGCATCGACCGCGACCTCGACGATCCCGGCGAACTTGCCGGCGAGTTGCGCCATGGATGATTCGAGCCAGCTGCCCTGATGGTCACTGATGACCGATGAAAGTTCACCGACCAGGCCGGGGCGGTCGTCGCCGATTGCGGTCAGCACCAGCCGCACGGATGAATTGCTCATTCGAAGTCCTCCATCGGCACGCAGGCGCAAAACAGGTTGCGGTCGCCGTGCACGTCGTCGATGCGATTTACAAACGGCCAGAACTTGTTCTCGGCCACCCAGGGCAGTGGAAACACCGCCTGCTCGCGAGAATACGGACGTGTCCATTCACCGATCAGGTCGGCTTCGGTGTGCGGCGCGTGCTTGAGCGGGCTGGCTTCCAGCATCCATTCGCCGAGCTCGATGCGGCGGATCTCTTCGCGAATGGAAATCATCGCCGCGCAGAAACGGTCGAGTTCGGCCTTGTCTTCCGATTCGGTCGGCTCCACCATCAGCGTGCCGGCCACCGGGAAGCTGACGGTCGGCGCATGAAAGCCGTAGTCCATCAGGCGCTTGGCGATGTCGATTTCGGCGATGCCGGTTGCCGCCTTGATGGCACGGATATCGAGAATGCACTCGTGAGCAACACGGCCCAGCTTGCCGGTGTAGAGCACCGGGTAGTGATCCTTGAGACGTGCTGCGACATAGTTGGCGTTGAGTATCGCGATTTCAGTGGCGCGCGTGAGCCCGCTGCCGCCGAGCATGGTGATGTACATCCAGGAAATCGGCAGGATCGAGGCCGAGCCCCAGGGGGCGGCCGAGACTGCGCCTTGTCCGGCATGCGGACCCTCGATGTTCTGCACCACATGATTGGCCATGAAAGGTGCCAGATGCGCCTTGAGTCCGATCGGTCCCATGCCCGGTCCGCCACCGCCATGCGGAATGGCGAAGGTCTTGTGCAGATTGATGTGGGAGACGTCGGCGCCGATGTCGGCGGGACGACACAAGCCCACCTGGGCATTGAGATTGGCACCGTCCATGTATACCTGTCCACCGTGGGTATGGACGATGGTGCAAATGTCCTTGACGGATTCCTCGAACACGCCATGGGTGGACGGATAGGTCAGCATCAGACACGCCAGATTGGCGGCGTGTTGCTCGGCTTTGGCCTTGAGGTCGGCGATATCGACATTGCCCTTGTCGTCGCACGCCACCACCACCACGTCGAGGCCGCACATTTGTGCTGTCGCCGGATTGGTGCCATGGGCCGATTTGGGTATCAGGCAGATGTTGCGCTGGCCCTGGCCGTTGGCCGCCTGATAGCGTCGAATTGCCACAAGGCCGGTGTATTCACCTTGCGCGCCGGAATTCGGCTGCATGCAGACGGCATCGAAACCGGTGATGGCCTTGAGCTGGTTTTCCAGCCCCGTAATCAGTTCCAGATAGCCCTGCGCCTGATCCAGCGGCACAAACGGATGAATTTGCGAGAACTCGGGCCAGGAGACGGGAATCATCTCGGCGGCGGCATTGAGTTTCATGGTGCAGGAGCCGAGCGGGATCATTGAGTGATCGAGCGCCATGTCGCGGTTTTGCAGGCGCTTGAGGTAGCGCAGCATGCCGTGCTCGGTGTGATGCGTGTTGAACACCGGATGGGCGAGGATCGGCGAACGGCGCTGCAGCGATGCCGGAATTGCACAGGGGTGCGCCGCATCCAGCGCTTCGATCGGCGCGGCATGGTCCATGGCTTTGCCGAAGATGCTCAGCAGCGCCGCGACATCGTCTCGGGTGGTGGTTTCATCGAGGCTGATGCCGATGGTCTGGTCGTCGATGTGGCGCAGATTGAACCCGGCGGCAACGGCCGCGGCATGGATTTTTGCCGTCTCGCCAGCGCCGTCCCCGGGGATACCGCTTCGCATAACTTTTACTTCGAAGCTGTCGAAGTAGTCCTTGTCATCAACACCCAGCCCTCCGGCGAGAATCGCCGTCAGGCGATGGATGCGCGCGGCGATCCGGCGCAGGCCCACGGGGCCGTGCCAGCAGGCGTACATGCCGGCGATATTGGCCAGCAGCACTTGCGAAGTACAGATATTGGAATTGGCTTTTTCGCGCCGGATATGCTGTTCGCGGGTTTGCAGTGCCATGCGATAGGCATTCTTGCCGCGCGCATCCTTCGAGACGCCGATGATGCGGCCCGGCATTGAGCGCACATGCGCCTCGCGCGTGGCGAAAAAAGCCGCATGAGGGCCGCCGAAGCCCAGCGGTACGCCAAAACGCTGCGAGGAACCCAGCGCGATGTCGGCGCCCATTTCGCCCGGCGGTTTGAGCAATGCCAGCGCCATCAGATCGGTAGCCACGGCAACCACCGCGCCGACGCCCTTGAGTGCGGCGATGGGCATGGTCAGATCGGCAATCTCGCCGCGTGCGTTGGGATAGTGCAGCAGTGCGCCGAATATCTCGTGCGCGTCGACCATGCCGGCGACATCTTCGGGGCGGCCGAACACCAGTTCAAAGTCGAAATACGCGGCACGGGTTTTCAGCACATCGATGGTCTGCGGAAAGCTCGCCTCATCGACGAAGAACACATTGCCTTTGGCCTTGGAAACGCGCCGCGCCATGGTCATGGCTTCGGCGGCGGCGGTGGCCTCGTCGAGCAGCGAGGCGTTGGCGATTTCCATGCCGGTGAGGTCGATCACCATCTGCTGGTAATTCAGCAGGGCTTCCAGCCGGCCCTGGGCGATCTCGGCCTGATAGGGCGTGTAGGCGGTGTACCAGCCGGGGTTCTCGAACAGGTTGCGCAGAATCACGGGCGGCGTATGCGTGCCGTAGTACCCCTGGCCGATCAGCGATTTCTTCACCACGTTTTTTGCGGCAATGGATTTCAGCGCCGCCAGCGCCGCATGTTCCGTTGTCGGCGGCGGCAGGTCGAGCGCTATTTGCGTGCGGATGCTGGCCGGCACCGTTTCGCTGATCAGCGTGTGGAGTGTGGCGGTACCGATGGCGGCGAGCATGCCGCCGATGACGTGCTCATCGGGGCCGATGTGGCGACCGACGAACTCGTCGTGGTATTCGAGCTCGGTCAGTGGTGTCGAAAGATTGTCAGCGTGCATGGCGAAATCAGAGCGTGGCGGCGTAGGCGGTGGCGTCGAGCAGGGCGTCGAGTTCGGCGCCGCCTTTGGCGGGATCGGCGGGCTTGATGCGGAACAGCCAGCTGGCATAGGCGTCGGCGTTGATTGATTCCGGTGCGTCGACGGCGGCCTGGTTGATCTCCGTCACTTCGCCGGAAACCGGTGAGTAAATGTCCGAAGCGGCTTTCACCGACTCGACCACGGCGCATTCCTCGCCGGCCTTGACCACACGGCCGACGACCGGCAGTTCGAGAAACACGATGTCGCCGAGGGCTTCCTGGGCATGATCGGTGATACCGATGGTGACGGTTCCATCGGCTTCAAGCTGGGTCCATTCGTGGGAGGCGGCGTATTTCAGATTGGCAGGTACGTTCATTTCAAGTCTCCAAAAAATTCATGAGCCACAGAGGTCAGAGAGTACACAGAGTAGATACAGAGCTTTTCCTCTGTGCCCTCTGTGTCCTCTGTGGCTAAATCAGATTTTTTCCATTACGGACAAATGTGGGTTTGACAACGCGCGCCTTGAGACGCTTGTCGCGGATCTCGACGTCGACTTCGCTGCCGAGGGCGACATCAATCGGCAGCCGCGCCAGGGCAATGGATTGACTCAGGGTCGGCGAAAAGCTGCCGCTGGTGGTCTCGCCTTCACCGTGCGGCGTGATGACTTTCTGGTGCGCGCGCAGCACGCCGCGGTCCAGCAGCAGGCCGGCGAATTGCACGCTGAGAGGCCGTGTCGCCAGCGCCGACTTTCCAACAAAATCGCGCGCGGCGTCTTTCAGATCGACGGTCCATTTGAGGCCGGCTTCGTAGGGCGAAATGCTTTCGTCCATGTCCTGGCCGTAGAGATTCATGCCGGCTTCCAGACGCAAGGTGTCGCGAGCGCCCAGACCGCAGGGACGGATGCCCGCGGCCATCAATTTTTTCCAGGTCTCGGTCGCACGTTCCGCCGGCAGCGTGATTTCGAAACCGTCCTCGCCGGTGTAACCGGTGCGGGCGATCAGCCAGTCGCCTCCGGTGGACGCGAACTCGGTGCCTTGAAAAATTCCGAGCGGTTCCGATACGGCGCGGCTGTCGGGAAAGGCAGTCCAAAAGCGCTCGCGCGCCTTGGGGCCTTGCACGGCAATCATCGCCACGGCATGGCTGCCGCTGCGGCGCATGACCAGTTCGGCGCTGAAACCCTTGAGCTGCGTCTGCATCCAGGCGATGTCTTTTTCGGCCGTGCCGGCGTTCACCACGATGCGGTAATGCTCGGGGGTGAAGAAGTACACGATCAGGTCGTCGATGACGCCGGCCGCATCGTTCAGCATGCACGAATACAGCGCCTTGCCCGGCGTCACGAGTTTCGCCACGTCGTTGGCCAGCAAATGTCTCAGGTAGGCGCGGGCGTCGCTGCCGGTGAGGTCCAGCGCGCACATGTGGGAGACATCGAACATGCCGGCGTCGGTGCGCACGGCGTGATGCTCCTCGATTTGCGAGCCGTAGTTGATGGGCATCTCCCAACCGGAGAAATCGACCATCTTGGCGCCGGCGGCGAGGTGGGAGTCGTAGAACGGGGTACGTAGCGGCATGGCGATCCTCGGACAGAAAACGAAAATGAGCGCGACGGGGCTCCGTCACGTCCCCATCTGTCCTTGGCGCCTGAGAGATTTACTCCGTCGGCGGGCAGGCTTCATGCGTTTGCAATGAGCTGCCACTCTCCAGATTTGCACTGCGTCGTCGGTCCTTTTGCCTGAGCGGTTCCTGGGGGTTGCGCCTTCGGCGGTGACGGTGGGAAACGTGTCACGCTCTCCCGACGACCAGGCCGGATTATCCTACAAATCCGGAAAACAAGCCGGTTCGAAACGGAACAAGATCAAATCGGTTTTGCGCGGACCGGGTCATTCTTCGGCTTCGATCACCGCTGCGGCTTCTGCAAGAATGGACTCGACATCGTCCTCGGCAATGTCCAGCAGACGCAGACAGGCGGGGCCGAGCCTGGGCCATTCACTGGTATGGCTGAGTCCGGTGTGCCGTTGTAGCAGGTATTCGGCGAACTGAGCCGTGGCGATGCGATAGCGACCGGTCAGCGGCGACTCGATGGAGGGTGTGGCAATCACGGAGACGTCGTGATGGTGGCGAACGGCAAGGCAGATTTCTTCCGGCAGCCACCAGCTTTGCGTCAGCTGGTAGCCGATCATGGCGTGATTGGTTGGCAATGCCGCCTCTTCGACGGCCGTGAAGTCGAGCTCGATCGCGTCGTTGGCGCGGGCCAGAACCTGCTTGTAGTCGGGAAAACGCATCAGCAGCACCGGTATGCCGCAGTCACGAAACAGGCCGAAGGTATAGGCGTCATCCGGGCGCAGCTTGTTCTTGCCCACATGCTGCGCCAGCCAGCCGGACAGTCGCGCGATACGGGCCGAGGCGTCCCAGAAGCGATCAAGGTCCAGCGTGCCGGGAAAAATATTTCGCAGCACGATGCCGGCAATCGCCCGGCTGGTCACTTGCAGACCGAGCAGCATCAGGGCTTCATTGATCGTGCGTACACGGCTGCGGTAGCCGAAGAAGGGCGAGTTGGCGGTCTTGATCAGGCTGGCAGCCAGGCCGACGTCGGCGCCAATGACATTCGCCAGACGCTTGTAGTCGGGTTGTTCCTTGTGCATTTCATTGGAAATGCGGTCAAGAATCGCCGGCCGTGGAGGAATGCCGATATCCTTGAGCGAGTTTTCCAGCAGCGCATCGACCGAAGGTGAGGGCGGCATGTCGCCGTTGCCGTTCATGGCATTTTCCTTTTTTGAAGCCCGTGCAGGCAGTTAATTCAGGCAATGCCCATGCGCGAATATACCTCGAATGGCATAGACCTCGACGCTCGCGCGAAATTTAGTCGCGTCCTCTTGTGCGCCCGGACCGGTATGACGGATCCGGCTTTTGTGATCGAACGGAAGGGCTGGCGTCCGGACGAATTTTGATGTACTGTATATATGAACAGTTACCGGAGTAAGTGCCATGGCCGACGATCTCACCTCCCGCCAACAGGAAATCCTTGATTTCATTCGCGACAGCCTGGAGGTCTCCAGCGTACCGCCGACGCGCGCCGAAATTGCTGCCGCGTTCGGTTTCGCCTCGCCCAATGCCGCCGAAGATCATCTGAAGGCGCTGGCGAAAAAGGGTGCCATCACCCTCGAGTCCGGGTCCGCGCGCGGCATCCGGCTGGTGGAACAACTCGGCCTGCCCTTGATCGGTGTGGTCGCTGCCGGCAGCCCGCTGCTGGCAGTGGAGAACCGGCTGGGCAATATTCGCATCGATCCCGCCCTGTTCGTTCCGCGTGCCGATTTTCTGCTGCGGGTACGCGGCCTGTCGATGATCGAGGCCGGCATTCTCGATGGCGACCTGCTTGCCGTACATCGCACCTCCGAGGCCAACAACGGCCAGATCGTCATCGCCCGGCTGGGCGACGAAGTCACCGTCAAACGCTTCAAGCGGCGCGGCACCATGGTCGAACTGATTGCCGAGAACCGCGACTTCGCCTCCATCATGGTCAATACGCGCAAGGAGCCGCTGACCATCGAAGGCGTGGCCGTGGGCTTGATCCGCGACGGCCGTACCTTGTGAGGACTTGTGAATAAATCTACTGTGCGTGCCGGATCGGGGATTGGGCGGTGCTCGCTATCCTCATGTACAACGACGTACA
>JAIPCS010000153.1 GCA_021738105.1 Sulfuritalea sp. | reverse complement strand
AGTTCGGCCACGCGCTTGCCGGCACGGGTGGAGCCGGTGAAGGACACCATGTCGACTTCGGTGTGCTTCACCAGGGCTTCGCCAATCACCGGGCCATCGCCGGTCACCAGATTGAAGACGCCGGCAGGCAGCCCTGCGGCGTGGATGATCTCGGCCAGCAGGAAGGCATTCAGCGGCGCGACTTCCGAGGGCTTGAGCACCACGGTACAGCCGGCCGCCAGCGCTGCGGCGACCTTGGCGGCGATCTGGTGCAGCGGATAGTTCCAGGGCGTGATGGCAACGACCACACCGACCGCCTCGCGTACCACCTTGGAATGACCGATCTGCTCCTCGAACGGAAAATCGGCCAGCATTTTCGAGTACATGCCGAAGCTGGCGGTGGGCGAGCCGACCTGAATGCGCTGCGACAGTTTGTAGGGCATGCCCATTTCCAGCGTGATGGTCCGGGCGATGTCGTCGGTGCCGGCCTTGAGGCCGCCCTGAATCTTTTTCAGGTAGGCGGCACGCTCGGCGGCGGGTGTTGTGCTCCAGGCGCCGAAGGCGCGCCGCGCGGCCATCACGGCCATATCGGCGTCGGCGGCATTGCCTTGCGGGATGCTTGCCAGCACGGTGCCGTCGGTCGGTGAGAAGACGTCAATGCTGCCCTGACCGGCCGGAGTGACCCACTGCCCGTCGATGTAAAACTGTGTGCGTTGTTCCATGTTGTTTTGGTTTCCTGTTGTTTAGCTTGAAATAGCGTGTTTCATCTTCTGCGGGTGGAGCTTGCTGCCATGAGCGTTAACTGTTCGGGAGGACGACGATCTTGCCCTTGACCTCGCGGTTGGCGATTTTAGCGATGGCTTTTCCGGCATCGGCGAGCGAAAAGCGTTCGCTGACGACGGGGTGGATGGTGCCGGCGGCGAACCACTGGTTGAGTTGATTCAGATTGGCCAGGTGGCCCGCCGGGTCGTGTTTGGTTGAATCGCCCCAATACACTCCGACGAGCGAGCGTTCCTTGAGCAGGGCGAGGTTGAGTGGAATTTTCGGGATTTCGCCGGCGGCAAAGCCTATGATCAGCAGCCTGCCGCGCCACGCCAGAGCGCGCACCGCGGGCTCGGTGTAGGGACCGCCCACCGGGTCGTACACGACGTCTGCACCCTTGCCTGCGGTGAGCTCATTGATGCGGTCCTTGAGGTTCTCGGTCGAATAATTCACCGTCTCGTCAGCGCCGACTTTTTTGCACAGTTCCAGTTTGTCATCGGTTGAAGCGGCGGCAATCACGCGTGCGCCCATGGCCTTGCCGATCTCGATGGCCGAGATGCCGACACCGCCGGCGGCGCCGAGCACCACCAGTGTCTCGCCGGCCTGGAGATGGCCGCAATCTTTAAGAGCATGCAGCGAGGTGGCATAGGTCAGCACCAGCGCCGCGCCGGTTTCGAAGTCCATGTTTGCCGGCAGCGGCATCACGCGCGTCATTTCGGCCAGGCATTCCTGGGCAAAGCCGCCGGTACTGACCAGCGCGATGACCCGGTCGCCGGCCTTGAAATGTTTGACCTCGTCGCCAACAGACTTGACGATGCCCGCAATTTCGGCGCCCGGCGTGAAGGGTAGCGGCGGCTTGACCTGATAAAGGCCCTGCACCATCAACGCATCGGGAAAATTGACGGCCGCGGCGTGGACATCAATCAAGACCTGCCGGGAGGCGGGTAGGGGTGAGAGTACGTCCGTCACGACGAGTGTGTCGATCGGTCCGTAGGCTTCGCAGAGAAGGGCTTTCATTGGGGGGTATCCTTTTGTCGTTTTGTCTTTTTTAACGTGAAAAAGCTCGTTCGGAGCGACGGGTGAACGTCGAGCGAAGCGAACTGACCGGTAGCCCCGCCCTGGGGCGGGGATGGGGGTGGGGGGCCTTCAATTCGTCTTTAGTTACGGCCGCTGCGCTTAACGCCGATGATGCCGGCGTTAGCCTCCACTGAAACTTCGTTTTCACGTGTTTCATCATCAGAGGTGCCGGATCACTGCATGAAAGTTAGTTGAGTGTCAGGGCAGTTGCGTCGGATTGCGCAGATTCATGATGTCCTCCGTGCGCAGTTGAATGGCATTGTTGATCTTGCGATGGGGTATGACGTAGAAGCGGCCTTCGCCAACAGCCGTGAAGACCTCGTTGGCCATATCGGCGGCGGTCAGGAGGCCCCGTTTTACCGCCTGGCCCATGCGATCTTCGTAGGCGGCGGAAAGTCCCGCTGCCGGCGCAGCGTCGCCAAATCGATCCTGGCGATTGCGCGACGATTCATGGATGCCGGTCGGTACCCAGGCCGGGCACAACACCGAGACGCCGACCTTCGCCTTGGCGGCAAGCAGTTCGCCGTAGAGCGTTTCAGAGATGGTCACCACGCCGTGCTTGCTGACGTTGTACGCCGCCATTCCCGGAGTGGACAACAGACCGGCGACCGACGAGGTGTTGACGATATGCCCTTCGTCTTTCTGTTCGAGCATCTTTGGCAGGAAGTGCTGGATGCCGAAAATCACGCTCCACAGATTGACGCCCAGCACCCATTCCCAATCGGCCGTGGAATGCTCCCAGGTGACGCGCGTCAGTCCGACGCCGGCGTTGTTGCACAGGAGATGCACGCCACCGAAACGGGTGAAGGCGGCGTCGGCCAGCGCGGCGATGTCCGCCTCGCGGCTGACGTCGGTTTTTTGCAGCAGGACTCGCTCGGCGGGCAAGGCCAGTGTGGCGGCGGCCGTTTCGAGCCGGTCAAACTCGATGTCGGCGAGCACCAGTTGCATGCCTTCTACCGCGGCTTTTCGGGCCAGTTCCAGGCCAATGCCGCTGGCGGCACCGGTAATCACTGCCGTGCGTTCGCTGAATTGCTTCATCGTGGGGTCCTCAGTGGGTTGAACAGATGCGGCTGGGTCGTTGCGCGCGGCCGGCTTGGCTTGGCGCGCAGACCAATCATTTTGAACAGCGTGGTGGTGAGTCGGACGACCAGCTCGTCGGGAGACAGGCGGCCTTCGGGGCGGTACCAGGTGTACATGAAGCCCACCACGCCTCCCATGGCCATGGCGGTGACGGAGGTGTCTTCAAAGGACAGTTTGCCGTGTTGTTTGGCCTCATCCATCAGGGCGCCGAGGTCGGCATAAAAATCGTGGGCCAGACTGCGCAGCTCGGCGCGAAATTCAGGACGCAGCGAGGCCGTGACCCGAAACGCCAGGGCGCTGGCGCGAAAATGCTTGACGCAGGCGGCGACCCAGCGCTGCAGTCCCTCGGCCAGTTTGAGCTGTGCGGGACGCGAGTCGTCGGCCGGAAACTTCATGGTCGTGAGACAGGCCAGCGAGGCGCGCCAGGCCAGGGTTTCCACGATCTCGTGCTTGTCGCGGAAATAGTAGTAGACATAGGGTTTGGTGACGCCCAGCTCGGTGCATATCATGTCCATTGTCGTGCCGGGAAAGCCGTAGCGGTAGAACAGGTCTTCGGCCACCGTCAGGATGCGCTCGCGCTTTTCAATGCAGATCGCGGTTTCTGCGGCGCGGCTGGCAGGGAGTGGGGCGACTCGGGTGGCGTTGTCGGTAGCAGGCATGAGCGGGGTCTCAGAAATGGACGGACGCGAGGTGAATGAACCGGATTATACTGGCTAGTAGAAAAGTATTGTACCGTCGAGTATGGAGTTGTCCGAAGCGGCGTGCGAACGGTATGGATCATTCATTCGGGGGAAGGCATGAACAAAACGAAGCTGAAGAATTCCGGGATGGAAACCTTGAGCGGTGTCGACGGCGCGTTCCTCAATCTGGAAACCGAGGCGACGCCGATGCATGTCGGCTCGCTGCATCTGTTCGAAACTCCGGCGGGCTACACAGGTGATTTCTTTACCACCGTGCGCCACATGATGGCCAGCCGGATGGTGCCGGTGCTGCGGCGACGTCTGGCGAGCCTGCCCCTGCATTTGGCAAACCCGGTCTGGGTCCAGCACGATATTGATGTCGACGAGCATATTCACCGCGTTCGCCTGCCCAGGCCCGGCACCTGGGCGCAACTCGAGGCAGCCGTCGCCGATCTTCACGCCGAACTGCTCGACCGCTCGCGTCCGCTTTGGATGATGTATGTGTTCGATGGACTTGCCAGCGGCGAGAAAGCCTACTATTTCAAGATCCATCACGCCATGCTCGATGGCCAGGCCGGGGTGGCTCTGGCGGGGAGTCTGTTCGATACGTCCCCCGACGTCGTGCCCGCAAAAAAGTCCGTAGCCGGTAAATCCAGGGTGGCGGCTTCGCGTCACGAACCGGGCGCATTGGCTGTCGCGGCCACCGCCTTTCGTCACGATGCGGCGCAGTACATCAAGCTGGTGCGCGAATTGCCGGGCGTGGTCAAAACCCTGGCCGGCATCGTCCGCAGTTCCGGCGCCCGCGCCATCGGTGCGCGGCGATTCGGCGCGGAGGATGCGCCCGACTTGAGCGAGTTGCGGCGCAGTGTTGCCTTTGGTCCGCGCACGGCGCTCAACGTGCCCATCACCGCCGAGCGCGGGTTTGCCACGGCGTCGGTGCCGCGCGCCGAACTCAAGGCCATCGCCATCGCCAACGAGGCGACCGTCAATGACGTGGTGCTGGCGCTGTGCAGTGGCGCCTTGCGCCGCTATCTGAAACGCAACGCATCCGTTCCACGCAAGTCCCTGATCGCGTCCATGCCGATTTCCCTGCGTGCCGAGGGCAACACGGATTTTCGGACTCAGGCCACGCTCAGTCTGGTCAGCCTGGCGACCCATATCGCTGATCCGGTGAAACGTCTCAGGGCGATACGCGATTCTGCGGGCGCCACCAAATCCGTGGCACGGCAAGCCAAATCGGTGATACCGACAGATTTTCCCTTGATCGGTGTGCCCTGGATACTCGGCGCACTGGCCTCCCTCTACGGTCGCAGCCGGGTGGTCAACACGCTGCCGATACTCGCCAACGTGCTGGTGTCAAATGTGCCGGGCCCGCCGGTGCCGCTGTATGTCGGCGGCTTTCGCATGAGTGGTTATTGGCCGCTGTCGATCGTCGAGCACGGAGTCGGTCTCAATATCACCCTGATGAGTTACGCCGGCAAGCTGTGCCTGGGCTTTGTCGCTGCGCGCTGTGCCGTGCCCGACGTGGGCCAGGTGGCCGAAGATTTTCTCGACGCCTTTGAAGAGCTGAAGAGCCGCGCAGCACTACCCGCCACCGGCTCGCACACAGCAGTCAGAAGGAAAGCAGCAGCGCCCAAAACGGCAGCGGCAAAAGCGAAGCCGAGCCGGAAACCGGTGACGAAAGCGCCACCGCGCAAGCCGGCCGGCCCGAAAGCGCCCGCGGCAGGAAAAAAAGTCGAAAAATCAAAGTCGGTTTTGGGCGCGACAACCAAATCTGCCACGGCAAGCAAGGGTAAGCTAGCGGGAACTCGTGTAATTAAATAGCCGGAGCGTCGCATGCCTCATCGTCCTGCCGTTGTCCGCCACAGCCACGTTGGCAAGCCCCACGCGCTGAATTCGATTCTCGAACCGCGCGCCTTGCTGGAAATGGCCTTGTTGCCGGCTGCGCTACCGCTCCTGCTACAGGCGCCGAGTGGCGACGGGCATCCGGTGCTGCTGCTGCCCGGCTTTCTCGCCGACGAAAAGTCGCTGATCGTCCTCAAGTTGTTTCTGCAGAGCAAGGGCTACGAAGTCCACACCTGGGGAATGGGACGAAATGTCGGCTTTCGCAGCAAGCATGCCAGCGCCTTGCCGCAGAAAATTCGTCACCTGCATTACGTCACCGGGCGCAAAGTGAGTCTGGTCGGCTGGAGTCTGGGCGGGGTGTTTTCGCTGTATGGCGCCGAAACCACGCTTGAATGCGTACGTTCGATCATCACGCTCGGCAGCCCGGTCAGCGTCGATGCGTCCGGCAGTCAGTCGCCGCCCGCCGTCAAAGCCCTGTATCGACTGGTGTCCCATCGTCTCGGCTCTTCCGCGCACGTCATGCAGCCGCGTGCCAAGGCGCTGCGTGAACGCCGCCGACTGGCCATTCCGACCAGTTGTCTGTACTCGCTGGGTGATGGCGTGGTGCCGCCCCAGGAGGCCACCATTGACGGCGATCCCGCCCTGCACGAAAACATTCAGGTGCCGGGAAGCCATATCGGACTGGGCTTCAACGGTATCGTGCTGGCGATCGTCGCCGATCGTCTGGCTCAGCCGGAGGAGGACTGGCAGCCGTTTCGGCCGCACGGTCTGCTCGGTCGGGTGTGGAATCCCGGCGTGGAGCCCCTGCATGACGACGCGCGCCCTTCCGCCAACTGACATTCAATTCGAAAGATCCGCATGCGACAACTGAATGAACACGACGCCGCCTATATCTATTCAGACAGGGCTCATGCCAACTCGAACATCACCCTGCTGCATATTTACGACCAGTCAACGGCGCCCGGCGGCAAGGTCCGCTTCAAGCAGATTCTGGCGCATGTCGAAAGCCGTCTCGGGCGTCTGCCGATTTTCCGCGAAAAAATTCTGCGCGTGCCGCTGGATCTTGACTATCCCTACTGGATAGAGGACGAGAATTTCGATATCGAGTACCACGTCCGTCACATCGCCCTGCCCAAGCCCGGAGACTGGCGCCAGTTCTGCATTCAGGCTTCGCGCATTCACGCCCGGCCGCTCGATTTGCAGCGCCCGCTGTGGGAGATGTACGTGATCGAAGGCCTCGACAGCTTTCTCGATCTTCCGTCGGGCAGCTTCGCGGTGCTGCTCAAGATTCATCACGCGGCCATCGATGTCGCGCATGACAGCCAGATTACGACGCTGCTGCATGACATTTCGCCGGCGTCCGGGCCACCGGAACCGTCGGCCCCCTGGTTTCCCGAATCGGCGCCGGGCGATATCCATCTCCTGCTGCGCGCCGGCATTAACGCCGCCAGCTATCCGCTGCGCGTCGCCAAGCCATTGACCCGCAACTGGACAGCCCTCAAGTCGGCGGTGGCTACCTTTGTCGGGGAGTTTCTGGGGCGGCCGTACGAATTTCCCATGACGCGTTTCAATACGGAAGTCTCGCCGCATCGCGTGTTCGAGACTCGCCGTTTTGCGCTGGATGATTTCAAGGCCATTCGCACGCTGGTGCACGGGGCCACCGTCAATGACGTGGTGCTCGCCGTGTGCGCGGGTGCCATGCGACGCTATCTCGACATGCAGGGCGAATTGCCCGAGGAAAGCCTGATCGCTGCCGCACCCATCGCCATCCGCAGTGAAGGCAGAGAGGACGGAGCCGCCAGCTTTTCCTGGGTGCGGGTTGAACTTGGTACCGACGTTGTCGATCCGGTGCAGCGGCTCGCCGACATTCAGGCGACCAGTTCGTCTTCGACGGTCATGGCGCAGGCCGTTGGTGCGCAAGAGTTGAGCGATCTGGCGCAACATGCACCGTCGGCAGCCATTGCCATTACCAGCAAGATGCTGCGCTCGGCCTCAACCCTGCTCGGCGACTGGGTGCCGCTGGCCAATTGCGCCATCACCAATGTGCCGGGCCCGAGGGTGCCGCTGTATCTTCAGGGCGCACGCCTGACCTATCTGTCGGCGATCATGCCGATTGCGGACGGTATGGGGCTGGTGTTTTCGGTGACCAGCTATGCCGACATGATCGTCATCTCGGTCACCGCATGCTACGAACAGTTGCCGGATCCTGAGGTTTTCGCCCAGTGCCTGCGCGACAGTTTTCAGGAATATCTGGCGTTGGTGCGACCAGTGGCGCGTCGCCGACCCCGCTCATCCCTGCCAAAGTCCACCACCCGAAAAGTCGGCGCTGGCGCTACGGCGCCCAAGCCGGCACCCAAGCGGCGCCGACCGGTCGCGCGCAAGTCGGCGGCGGTCTGACGATGGCGGCCACGACAACAGATAGCGCCGGCATGCAGCATATCGAATACGAATCTCTCGGCGATCCATCGCGCCCGGCCATCGTCCTCATCATGGGGCTCGGCATGCAATTGACGGGCTGGCCGGATGATTTATGTCACGGTCTGGTGGC
>JAIPCS010000152.1 GCA_021738105.1 Sulfuritalea sp. | reverse complement strand
TGGAACAATGCGCCTTTCTAAACCAAAGGGGGAACTCGATGAACAAAAGCGAACTGATTGAAGCAGTAGCCGAGCGTGCCGAACTTTCCAAGGCCGCCGTCAACAAGGCAATTGATGCCATGACCGAAGTCATTACCTCGGTGATTTCAGCTGGCAATCCGGTAGCCCTGATCGGTTTCGGTACGTTCAAGTCCGTCAAGCGCGCTGCGCGTACGGGCAAAAATCCGAAGACCGGTGCTGCGCTCAAAATCGCCGCGAAATCGGTGCCGAAGTTTTCTGCTGGCGCTGGACTGAAGGCCGCTGTTGCCGGCAAGAAGCCAGTGGCGAAGAAGGCTGCGGCCAAGAAGCCGGCAGCTAAACCCGCCGCGAAGAAAGCGGTTGCCAAGCCTGCTGCAAAGAAACCCGCCGCCAAGAAAAAGTAAGTTCGGCTTGGCAGGACATGACAAGGGCAACCCATGGGTTGCCCTTGGTCTTTTCGGGGATTTTGGATCCTGGCGAACTATTGGATGAAGCCCACCGCAATGACTGCTGGCCGGGATTATCCGTCACAGCCAGGCACGGTATCGAATGCCATCTTTGCAAGTCGCTAGTCTTATGACGCCATCGAAAGAAGAACTGGAAACCCGAGTCAAGCACTTCGCCAACACGGTATTCGTGATCGGATCAGGCATCCTGATGGTGATCGCCAGCCTGCTGCAGCCCTGGTCCATGGCCACGCTGGGTGGAGCGATGGGTGAGCAGGCGACTTTTATCGTGGCTACAATTCTGATCCTCGTGCTGGCATCCAAAAGACCAGCGCTAGCCCTTTACGCCGCCGAGCGGCAATGCCGAAAGTACGGTCATGTCATCAGTGTGGGTTCGCAGACCTGTGGTCGGTGCTTCCAGCCGATAGACGGAAACTGAGGACCGGCTCTACACGCGCAGGCTCTCTGCCGAAGAAACGCCTACCTAATCGAGTACGTGAGACACCAGACCATCGGCGAGCTTGGGCTCGAACCAGGTCGACTTGGGCGGCATGACATTGTTGCTGTCGGCCACGGCCATCAATTGATCCATATGTGTGGCGTGCAGGGCGAAGGCGACGGCCATTTCGCCGGAATTGACGCGTTTCTCCAGTTCCGCCAGTCCGCGTATGCCGCCGACAAAATCGATGCGCTTGTCGCGGCGCAGATCATGTATTTCCAGCAGCGGGGCCAGCAGATGGTTCGACAGCAGTGATACGTCCAGGCGATCGACCGGATCGTCGGGAATCAGTTCGGGTTTGATCGAGAGCTTGTACCAGCGTCCCGCCATATACATGCCGAACTCGCCGGGTTGCGCGGGGTGCACGCGCTCGGCACTTTCTTCGACGACGAAGGCAGCGCCAAGGCGTTCCAGCAGTTGTGGTGCTTCAAGATCACGCAGATCCTTGACGACTCGGTTGTAGTCAAGAATCTTCATCTGGTGATGGGGGAATATCACTGAAAGAAACGAATCGGCGGACAGCTCCTGCCCCGGTTGATGTCGGCTGGCGGCAACGCGTGAAGCGGCAGCTGAGCGATGATGGCCGTCGGCGATATACAGCGCCGGCATCGCGTCGAAGGTCCGGGTAATGGCTTCGATTTGAGCGGCGTCACTCAGCACCCAAATCTGGTGGCGAATGCCGTCGGCGGCGATCACGTCGCTGGCGGGTTCGCCTAGCGCAATCGCGGCGATCAGTTCATCGGCTGTGGTCGAGGCCGGATAGGCGAGCAGCACCGGGCCGGTCTGAGCGTTCAGCGCCTCGATCTGGCGCACCCGATCATCTTCCTTGTCCGGCCGCGTAAATTCGTGTTTGCGAATGCGGTTGCTGTCGTAGTCGGCAATACTCGCTGCCGCCACCAGCCCGGTCTGGACATGTGCGCTTCCGCCGTCGGTGCCGGGCATGCTGATTCGATAGGCGTAGTAACAGGGTTGTTCATCCCGGATCATGACGCCAGCTTCAAGCATCTTGCGCAGGTTTTCGGCCGCCTTGGCATAGACCTCCGGCGCATACGGATCGGTGTCGGGCGGCAAGTCGATTTCCGGCTTGGAGATATGCAGAAATGACCACGGCTTGCCAGCAACATACTCGCGGGCTTCCGCACTGGAAAGTACGTCATAGGGTGGGGCTGCAACGGCGCTGGCTTGACCGGCAGCGGGGCGCAGGCCGCGAAATGCACGAATAAGGCTCATTGTGTGGCTTTCAGTCTGGGGCTGCGGTGGAGTTCAATTCACGCAATGCAGCAGCAGCATCGCGAACAATTTTTTCGGTGGTCGGCCAATCGACACAGGCATCGGTGACCGAGCGGCCGTACTGCAACTGCGACAAGTCATCGGGAATCGACTGGTTGCCGGCCTCGATGAAACTCTCGATCATCAGCCCGGCGATGGAACGCTGGCCGGATTTGCGCTGGGCGACAATTTGATTCATGCAGTCGTGCATCACCAGCGGTTGCAGTTCGGGCTTTTTGTAGCTGTTGGCGTGGGAGCAATCGACGACGATATTGCGCGGCAGGCCGGCTTTGGCCAAAGCATCTTCCGCCAGCGCGACGCTGACGGTATCGTAATTCGGCCTTCCGCCTCCGCCACGCAGCACCAGATGGCCATAGCGGTTGCCGGCGGTACGTACCACGCTGGAGCGGCCCTGCATGTTGATGCCGAGAAAGCTGTGCGGGCTTGCCGCCGAAAGAATGCCGTTGATGGCCGCATCGAGCGAACCGTCGGTGCCATTCTTGAATCCGACCGGCGTCGATAGCCCGGAAGACATTTCGCGATGAGTTTGCGATTCGGAGGTGCGCGCGCCGATCGCCGTCCAGGCGATCAGATCGCCCAGGTACTGCGGCGCGATCGGATCGAGCGCTTCGGTGGCCGCCGGCAGGCCGATTTCATTCACCGCCAGCAAGAACTCGCGCGCCTTTTGCAGACCTTCCTCGATATGAAAAGAGTCGTCCATCCGCGGGTCGTTGATGAAGCCCTTCCAGCCGGTGGAGGTCCGCGGCTTTTCGAAATACACGCGCATCACCAGCAGCAAGGTATCGGCCACCTCGTCCGCCAATTGCTTCAGGCGCCGCGCATAGTCAAGACCGGCCACGGGATCGTGGATGGAGCAGGGGCCGACCACCACGAATATGCGGGAATCCTTGCCGTCGAGAATGTCTTCCAGAGTCCGCCGTCCCGCCAGCACCGACTTTGCAGCGGCATCCGACAAGGGCACGCGGCGATGGATTTCCTCCGGCGTCGGCATCAGCTCGAAGGCTTCAATATTCAGATTTTCGGTTTGTTGCATGTCGGTTACCAGATGCGTTTGATGCCGTAATCGGAAAACGCCCGGTCGGAACTGACCACGGGCACCCTGCGGTTCTTAGCCTGCGCGACCAGCAGGCGGTCGAATGGGTCGCGATGATGTAGGGGCAGGGCTTCGATCATGGCGACATCATCGAGTTCAATACCGAGCAGGCGAAAACCGTTGGCTTCGATATGGCTCGCCACATAGCGACCGACCGGCAACGCCAGCTTGATGCCGCCTTGACCAGCCTTGATCGCCAGCTCCCATGCCACCACGACACTGACCAGGATTTCGTTGTCTGGATTGGCTATGCAGGATTTCGCCTTTGCCGACAACGTGTCGTCGCCTTCCACCCAGCGCAGGAAGGCGTTGGTGTCGAGCAGCGCGATCACCCGGTGTAGTCCTCGAATCCCTCCGGGATCGCGTCGAAATCTTCCGCCATGAACAGGATTTGTCCCTTGCCCGAACCGGGCACGCGCTTGCCCGTTGGACGCTGGATGGGCACCAGCATCGCCAGCGGCTTGTTGTCGCGGGCAATAATGATCTCCTCGCCCATCATGGCTTTTTGCACCAGTTCCGAGAGATGGGCCTTGGCTTCGGCGATGTTGAATTGCTGCATGGCAGACTCCTTGTATGTTGGTCATTTTAGATGACCAACACCTGTGGGTCAAGAATTGGACTGAAGGAAGCGCCGGGTAGCGCCTTGTCGCCTGCCAGATGGGTTTGACGCCATAGGCAGAAAGCGGCCGCGATTGAAAGTCGGCGCTGGCGATACGGCGGTTGCTGACGTCCTGATAAGGGATCTGGCTCGGATTGGATTGCGCGATGGAGCGCGAGGCGACTATTTGTAGTCGCTGTGCCCGACGCCTTGCGTTGGGCACGAAAAACTTCCCGAAGGGACGCAAAGCGCTGGCGCTGGTGATACGGCAAGAAAAACTCGGCGTTGGTGAGACGGCCGCTGGTCGGCCTGAACGGCCATTGAAGTGTGTTACTTCAAACGGCTGTAATGTGTTGGCCAGTTGCCGTAGCCCTGAAATACTGATCATGTCCAAATCGCATCACCCGCATGTGCTCCAGAGCCTTCTCAAGGTTCGCCAGATTGATCGCACCGGAATTCATTTGACCTCAAGTTCCATGGCTAGGCACGCGTACGGGCTTGGCGCCGCCGCCGGCCACGTTCGTCGTAGGAGAGCTGCACAGACGGAAATTGTTTTACTCCGACCCGCACATACCAACTGAAAACCAGATCCACAAGTTCAGGATGACCCTCAACCGTACGAGTGGTCGCTTTGACAAAGCTTCCATCAGGTAGCCGCGTGAATTCAATCCGCTCGAATGACTCTCGAACAGCCAGAATCGAAGCGCCTAGCGGAAGCGGCGCATTGAAAACTGGTATATCGTTGAAGCTCCATTGATATCCCTCGACTGCTTCTTTATCGTCACGGCTGACGATCAAGCCATCCGGGATATCACCCTTGGATCCGTCAAATGGCGGGTGTGCCCACTCCCATAACCAGCCAGGAACCGTCGGATTCTCCAGCAGCAAGATCGGGTGCAGCCCAGCTTGTCGAACATCACTTGCAAATCTCTGCATGCGTGCCCAGTAAGCTTCCGGTGTATCAATCGACACCACTTCGGGTTTGAGTTCGGCAAGTGTTGCCCCAAGTACGGAAGCTGCGACATGATCACGCATCGTATGAGCAAACCATTCAGACTCGTTCGACGCCGTGTCATCCATCGGCGGATCAGTGAATTCGCCTTTCCTCATGCCCTTGATTGCGAGGGATCGCGCTGGCAGGAGCTCGACCACAGGCGAAATTTCGTCAAACAGCGGTAGAGGACAAGATGATGTTTCAATCGCGAAACCCTCTCTCGATGCCCACTGGCCGATCTCAAGCAAGCGGCGTTCGCTTGGTGGTGCATTCTCGAGCGCCTTCGAACGCACTTCGTTCACCAAAGCAATCAACTGCTCGATCGCATGGCCGAAGCTTGCGCGCGCTTCCACGAACTCAACCCTCGCTCCCGCAGCGACCTTGCTCCTCAGGCACTCATAACCTTCCATCACCTCGGAAAATGAAGGATCGTTGATCCTCGTTTTCCAAGCGTCGAGCATTCGCGCGAATTCCCGCACCTTCTCATTGTCAGTGTTGGACCATTCCCCCAGCAGCTCGGTGATTCCCGGACCAGGCTTCCAGTCCTTGGGGACTGCGAGCAGCAGTACCATTAGCTGACCATCCCTGACAGAGTCCAGATCGTCTGCACCCGACCACGAGTAAATGCGGCCGGAAATCATCTCGGATTTGGATAACTCGGCGATCCGTTCTACGTACTTATCGAGGCGATTTCGATATCCCCGTCGGTAGTGACCATCTGCAAAGTACTGGCGGAGAATCGTCATCAGCAGGTCATCGGTGCCGTCATACGGCGTATCGCCGCCAACGGCGTGCCCGCCCTGCCTGAGCGGACGACCCGAGATCAAATCGGCAGCGACCTTGGCTGGCAAAGACTGCTCGCACTTGCACTCCTTGCTCCAGACGGCAAGGACGTAGATGGCGACGCAGCAAGTGTCCGTCCAAAGATTGTTCAGGCAAGCCGCAAGGACAGCCATGTGGTTGAGCGACCCAGGGGCGCCAAAGCTTTCGACCTGAACGCGCCGCTCAACCTCGACCCAGTCCTGGGACATTAGTTCGATAGTGACCAGGCGCTGCTTGCGCAGAAAGTAGTCGTGAACTCCGTCAAACCTGAACTGAAGTTCGCTGTACCATTTCACTAAAACGTCGGCCAACCATTCCGCTGCGTTCTGGTCGCCGCGCAAAATGCAGTCGCATAGAGAGACCAGGGTATGCGACAGGTGTTCTTCAAAGTACTCGGCCGATCTTTGAAGACTTGACCAGTCCGTTTGATTCTCCTCCCGTGGAAGAATGTCGTGATTCTTCAAAGATTCCCAGGAGCCGACAATTTCCCGAAGAACCTTGTCGTGCACGCCATGGAATGGCGGCCTGAGAGTCGTCGGGCGGCAGAGGTTGTGATCGATCTGACCTTGTTGTTCCACTGTCTGTACCCACCAATCTTCCACGCGCCTCAGAAGAATGGGACTTAGTAGCATGGCGTGCTTCGCTATTTCGGGTACAGCAGACTCTTGTGCCACGCCGAACATTCGATTAGGGATGTGCGCAAGAAAGCGGACGTATTCGTCGCTGATGGCCAACTTGCTGGTCGCGGCCTCGTACAGATCGACGAATCGTCTGCTCCACATTTTGTGAATGGAACTATCAAACCAGTGATTGCGGTCAGCCAACTGCGCGATACTCATTGGCCCGCCATTGACATCCTTCACCTGGCTGGCATCGAGAAGTGATTCATAGAGCTCCAGCATCCGCTTGAGAGCATCTTTGAATGCTTCCACTTCGCCGGCACGCAACGCGGCAACGACCACTGCTTGTGCATCCTCCAGAATGTCGTCCGCGGTTATGTCGACGCCATCGTCCTTTCCGGCTCCAAACACAAAGGAAAATCGCACTGCAAGACGTTCGACCGCCGTAAGCGTCGCCTCTCCTTCGACACGGCAAAGTGGCGTTTTGCCTTCATAGCTCTCGAATGGGACCACGGGAAACGAAATGAGGGCATCTCTGCCGCCTCGTTTCCACGCCTCACTTTTGGGCGCTCGTGAACGTACTGAATTGGCACGCGTTAGCCAACGGCCAGTCGCCCAGGCCAGCAGCTTGAATCGGATGTCACGTAATACCCTTCTGGCGCTTTGGTTGCGCTCCACAGCAGCAACGCCAGAACTGAGACCAATGAATCCCGCAAGGACGCTTGGTTCCCCCTCTTTGGCAGCTCCGTAACCGGGGCCAGGCAGAAGATTCCCTTCGACTGCCGAAACGAAGATATGTCTGGCCAGATGAAACCTGGCTTCCCGAGGCCAAGCGACATTGATCGCATAGCGGCGGGTGATTTCAAATCGCCGGGCGGGTTGCATGAACTCGAACGTGCGAAACAGGAAGTAAGTCGTCAGTCCAATATTGAATGTAAACCAGAGGCCATCCAGGCCAATCCAGGCCATGAGGGTCGTTTTGTCGACATACGGTACCCAAAGGTACTGCAAGCCCATTTCTGCCACCAGGAGGAGCGCGCTCAACCCAGCCAATAGCGCCGCGGAGTCGTGGAGATAAATATGGAGTGCCGCCTTGGCGCTTCCGCTGCGCCCAACGAGCAAGGTCACGAAGGCAATGACTATGGGGTACACCAGGGCAGCGATGGCCGCCTGCACTGACCACAGTGTCGAAAAGTATGCCGCCGGATCAGCTACATTGAACTCATCGACATCAATGACAACCCAGTACCTTGAGTCGACAAGCATCGCTGCGAGCACCAGCAACGACACAAGACCAAAGAGCGACAGACCCCAATGCATTGGCCTGCCCGCCATTTGCAACATGGCTCTTTGCCATAAAGCTGGCTGTAGTTCCTTCCGCAAACGATTGAGCGAGCGCCATTCCTTCTCCTCTGCGTCTAACCGGAAGCGAAGCGTATCGAGGAGTCTGCCGAACATCGCCGGTCAGACGATAACAATAGGAGTTGCACGCGTCATAGGCGAAGTATTCCCCTTCTTGCAACTTGTCGTCAACAGTTAGCCAGCTACAAGCATTGAATAAGGTGCCAATGAGCGACCGGGGATAATTAG
The DNA here is from genome assembly GCA_021738105.1 of Sulfuritalea sp. Next base: position 178 of record JAIPCS010000152.1, on the reverse strand, counting down.
GATCTCGTTGCTGATGATCTTTGAATGACAGGTTGCCAACCTTGGATTCAACCGGTCGATGCAACAGATTGGCTGAATCGTTCAGCGGGCGTTTCGTAGTTTAGTGTTTTCCTTGGGCGCTCATTCAATTTCCTGGCCACCGCATTTAGCTGTGCTTGGGAGTAGCCCGAGATGTCGG
>JAIPCS010000151.1 GCA_021738105.1 Sulfuritalea sp. | reverse complement strand
AGCACCTTGTCGGTGACGGTGAGCTGACGTTCGAAGCCGGGGTCGCTGGCGTCGATGACATGGAGCAGCAGCGCGGCATCGAGCGCTTCGTCGAGTGTCGATTTGAATGAGGCGACCAGCCCGTGCGGCAGATTCTTGATGAAGCCGACGGTGTCGCTGAGCAGCACGCGCGGGCGGCTCTCGGGCTGGAGGGCGCGCACGGTGGTGTCGAGCGTGGCGAACAGCTTGTTTTCAACCAGCACGTCGCTGGCGGTAAGGGCGCGCATCAGGGTGGATTTTCCGGCATTGGTGTAGCCGACCAGCGCCACGCTGGCGCCTCCCTGGCGTGCCTGCCGGCGGGCTTTTTGCGTCTGCCGCTCGGCTTCCATGGCAATGATTTCCTGCTGCAGTTCGGCAATGCGGTCGCGTATCTTGCGTCGGTCCAGCTCGGTGTGCGATTCGCCGGCACCGCGTCCGCCCGTGCCGCTGCGCTGACGACCTTGCGGCCCGGCCAGTTTGGCCGCTTCGCGCAGGCGCGGCGCCATGTAGCCCAGCCGGGCGATCTCGACCTGTGCGCGGGCGGCGCGGGAGGTGGCGTGGCGGTGGAAGATTTCGAGAATGACCATGGTGCGGTCCATCACTTCGCAGCCGACTTCCTTTTCGAGGTTGCGCGCCTGGGAAGGCGAGATCTCGTGATCGACGAAAATGGCGGCGATGGTGCCGGCCTCCGGGTCGGCCGGCCCCTGCAGCGGCTTCTCGGAGGGTCCGGGTGCGGGTTCGCTGTCGACGAAGGCGCGGATCTCCTCCCGCTTGCCGGTGCCCAAATAGGCGGTGGCGTCGAAGCTGGTGCGCTTCTGTGTGAAGGTGGCGGTGATCTGGTAGCCCAGCGTCTTGGCCAGATCGCGCAGTTCAGCCAGCGATGACTCGAACTCGATGTCGCTGACATTGGGCAGTTGCACGGCCGCGACAATGGCGTATTGGGGCGTGTCTTTTTCTTGCTGGCGCATTCGGGGAGGGGTTCGTTGGGCTTGGTGAAGGCGGATAGTACTCGTCAATACGATTCCGCCCGCATCCACCCGGTGAAACGCACGCAAAACCACGACCTTTTCGCGGATTTTTCGGCGTAATCTATCGATTCTCCCGGACTCTCTTGCCCACCATGCGACTGCCCGAAACATCGGTGAATGCCCTGACCTGGCTGGCGCTGCTTTTTCTGGTCCCGGGTGTGCTGATCGAATCCCCCGGCGGGCGCTTCATTTTCACCGCACTCGCCGGTCTGATTGCACTCATCCCGCTTCTGTTCGGCAATCCAAAGCGCCGGATGTTCGCCGCAGTTGTTATGGCAATTTCCTTGCTGATGGGCGTCGTCAGCTTCCCCGAGTTCAGCAAGGATCAGGATGCCTATCGGGAGCGGGTACGGCAGAAGAGTCTCGCGCTGCCCCCCAAATAAAGCCTCTGTCAACGCGTCGACGATCTCAACCCGGCCCTTTGGAGGCGTCCAGTTTCTGCTCGATGATGGCCCCCAGCACCGCGAGACTGAACGGCTTGGTGATGTATTCGTTGGCGCCCAGCAGAAAGCCGACGCGGGAGTCTTCCATGTCGGCACTGGCGGTAAGAAAAACAAAGGGCACACCGGCGGTCGAAGGTTCTGCGCGCAACCGGGCGAGCACGCCGAATCCGTCAACACCCGGCATCATCAGGTCGCACAGCACCAGGTCGGGCGGCGAGCGCAATGCCGCCTGTATTCCCCGCTCGCCGTCTTCGGCCTCGCTCGCCAGATAGCCTTCCAGTTGCAGAAAACGCATGACGTTGGCCCGCACGGCGGCTTCATCATCGATTACCAATATCCGGCAAGGTCGTTTCATCAGGGCTCTCCCAGGCGGCGGCGAATCAGTGCCGCCAAATCCATCAAATTGAACGGTTTGGTCACATATTCGTCGGCGCCAAGTTCCTGCCCAAGCTGCAAGTTCTCCTTCTCGGCGCTGGCTGTCAGAAAAACAAAGGGCACGGCGGCGGTATGCGGGTCCGCACGCAGCATCTTGAGCAGGCTGAATCCGTCCAGCTCGGGCATCATTACATCGCACAAAATGAGGTCGGGCAAGCATGCTCGGATCTTGTCCAGACCCTGCTGCCCGTTCTCCGCTTCAACCACCGCATAGCCTTCAATTTGAAGGAAGCGGCGTAAATTGTCGCGAATCGCTACCTCGTCTTCGATGATCATGACAGTGGCCATTCACGCCTCCAGTCGCGGCAAACGCACGGTAAACCGGGAACCCTTCCCTGCCCGGCTGTCAACCTCGATGCTGCCGCCATGCAACTCAACGGCGCGTCTTACGATCGCCAGTCCCAGTCCGGTACCCGATATGTTGCCAACATTGCTCGCCCGATGGAAGGTGTCGAACAAACGAGGCAAATCCCCGGACGGAATGCCGATGCCTTGATCGGATACTTCGATGACGATCTCGCTTGAGCCGGAATCGACGTTCAGCCCGACGCGGCTGCCCGCCGGAGAGTACTTGAAGGCATTGCCGATCAGATTGCCAAGAATGTGGCGCAGCAGGCCTTCGTCCAGCATGGCCATCTCGCCGGCTCCGGTGAAATTCACATCCAGTCGCTGCAGCCCCGCGCCGCCCTTGCTCACCGCCCGTGCCGTCTCATTGGCCAGATCCAGGCAAAGTTGCCGTGCGTGTCGGGCAACAGGCCGAAACTCGAGATTGCCCGAATCGGCGCGTCCGATCATCAGGATACTGTCCAGCATGTCCGCCATGCGCTTTACTGCCGTATCAATACTGCCCAGCACCTCCAGCTTTTCGCCAGCAGGCAGACGATCGCCATAGTGGCGCAACAATTCCGATGACGAAAGTATGGTCGCCAGTGGTGTCCTGAATTCGTGCGAGGTCATGGACACAAACTTGCTCTTCAGCGCGCTGAGCTCCATCTGCTGTGCCAGTGTGCGTCGAATGTCGTCCTCCGCCTGTCGACGCTGGGTGACATTGACGAAGGTCCAGATAGCGCCACGCGCCAGATCCTTCGGATCGATCGCCGTACCGAACAACTGAACCCAGAACAGTTCCCCGTCCTTGCGCCGCATCCGGCATTCCGTCGCATAGGATTCACCGCGCGCCAGTACCGGATAGGCGTCTTTTCCAAGTTTGTCCCATGCCGCCTCGTCAGGAAAGTGAACGCGGCTGGATTTGCCGAGCAGTTCTTCGGTGCTGAAGCCCATCATGTCGGCAAAGGTGCGGTTGATCCAGCGATGGTGCCGATCCACCGACAGCGCGATACCGATTTGCGTGCTTTGCAGAATGGCATCCTGCTCGGCGGTCTTTGTCCGCAGTTCATCCTCGAGCTTCTTGCGCCGGGTGATGTCCTTCACCACCCACACGGTACCCTGGCCGAGGTCTTGCTGATTCACTGCCCGACCCGACAGATGCACCCACAGCAACGCCCCCCCGGCACGACGCATCTGCAGTTCACAGTCGAACGCCCGGCCTTCCAGAACAGCGGCAGACACCGCCGCCCCGATGCGCAGGTAGTCGTCGCGCGATGGATAGTAGGGCTCAAGCGACGTGCCGACCGGCAACGCGCCCTCCAGTGCAAAAATCTGCTGCATGGCGGAGTTGGCCCAGCGCACACGCCCCTTGGCATCGAGCAGCGCAATGCCCACCACCGATGTCTCCAGAATCGTCTCGCGCTCAACCAGGGCCCGCTGCAGATTTTCCTCCAGCGTGTGCTGCGGGGTAATGTCATGAATGAAGGCCAGCGTAGCCGGCAATCCTTCCCACTCGACCTGAACCGTGCTGCCCTCAACCCATACCGTTTCAGTATTCTTGCTGCGCAGGCGGAAGCTGACGACCTGCTCGGCGCCCGAACCCATTTCGACATGACGACGCGCCACGTCGGCCATCAACGGGCGATCGTCCTCATGCACACAATCGAGAAAACTCGGTAATGCGAGCATTTCCTCGCGTGTGAAACCGACCATTTCCAGTATGCGGGGGTTACCCAGACGCACGTGATTGCCGCGCACGATCACAATGCCAACCGGTGCGCCGTCAATCACGCTGCGGTAGTAGCCCTCGGAACGGCGCAAGGCGTCTTCCGCCTGTTTGCGCTTCGTGATGTCGGACACAAAGGAAAGCGTGGCCGGTGCGCCATCCCAGTCAATCATCACTGCGGCCAACTCCACCCAGATCAGCCTTCCCTCGGGAGTGACAATGCGGAACTCGTAGCGCGGTTCGATATCCTCTCCGCGCTGGCGGCGCAGATGGCGGTCGAAGACCATGGCGCGATCCGCTTCATGAATCAGCGGAATGAACTCCATGTTCAGAATTTGTTCCAGAGAGTAGCCGGTGATTTCCAGCGCCATCGGATTGGCAAAACGAAAGCGTCCGTCCTGAACCACGATGATGCCGATGCTGACGTGCTCGATGACTTGCCGATAGCGTTCTTCGGAGAGATGCAGGGCGTGATCGGTACGCTCGAAGTCAGCCAGTTGTTGGCGCTGCTGCGCGACCCGGTTCTCGATGTCGGTGAACACCAGCATTGCACAACGACGGCCGTCGCCGGCAGTGATGGCCCGGGCGTCCACCTTCACGGTCAGGGAACTGCCGTCCTTGCGTACCAGACACCATTCGCCCGGCGCTTGCTTCGTCCCGGCCATGATCGCCGCAAGCAGGTCTTCGTGTTGCACGGCAATTTCTGGAGGCATGGCCGCGTGCCAGGGCTGCCCCTGCAGTTCCTCCCCCAGGCGCCCCAACTGCCGACAAAACGCCGGGTTGAATCGAATGTAGCGCCCGTCCGCCGCGATAAAGCCTACGCCGACGTCGGTGGCATCGAATGCTGCACTCAACAGATCGTCGCAGTCCCCTGTCATGCGTTCTCCAGTGAGCTTTCTGTCTGCGTCAAACGCCTTGAAATTTCGCCCACAACAATCGACGCTGATGAATCAACTGATAAGACAATGCGCAGCAAGATGGGACAGGACAAAAACTGTCCGTTTCGGCGTTACCCGCCTGCCCTACTCATCAATTCGGTACGCAGCCGATTCTTGTCGATTTTACCAACACCAGTCTTGGGCAATTCAGGCACGACGCTGATCAGCGCCGGAAGCTTGTATTTGGTTAGATGGGCCTTGCAGTGCTCGCTCAATTGCGGCTCTGTGGCGCAATGATTTTGGCGCAGCACGACGAAAGCCTGAACTACTTCGCCACGATAGGCGTCCGGCACGGCGACCACGGCTGCTTCTTGCACGGCGGCATGCAGGTAGAGCACATCTTCGATCTCCCGCGGAAAGACATTGAAGCCGGATACCTTCGCCATCTCTTTTTTGCGGTCGCGGATATACAAATAGCCGTCACCGTCGAATTCGCCTATGTCGCCTGTATAGAGCCAACCATCGCGCAAAGTGGCGGCGGTTTCTTCCGGTAGATTGCGGTAGTCGCGCAAAAGCTGCGGCCCGCGCAGGCGGATCTCGCCGACTTTTCCCGCCGCCAGAACATGCGTCCCCTGTTCCAGATCAACGATCTCGACCGTGGTATCCGGCACCGGCACGCCGACTGAACCGGCTTTGCGAGTGCCATGCAGCGGATTGAACGTCGCCACCGGCCCCGCCTCGGACTGTCCATATCCTTCCATCACCGGTGCGCCAGTGGCTTCTTCCCAGCGCCGCAGCAAGCCCTCAGGCAGCGCGGAAGAGCCGGAATAGGACAGATTCAACGCGCTGAAATCGACTTTGTCGAAACCTTCAGCAGCCAACAGGCCGGCAAACAGCGTCGGAGCACCGGCAAAGATGGTGATGCGCTCCTGTGCAAGCAAATCGAAAACGACCTGCGGCGAGTAGCGCGGCACGATCACCAGCGTGCCGCGGGCATACACCATGTTGTGCAAGCACATGGCTGCGGCATAGACGTGGAACAGCGGCATGACGCACAGCAGGCGCTCGCAATCCTTGCGCGCCGGCAACAGCGCTTCGCGCTGGCTGATGTTGATGGCTACCGCGCCATGCGTGAGATTGACGCCTTTGGATCGTCCCGTGGTGCCACCGGTGAATTGCAGGGTTGCCAACTCATCCGCGCTGGGCAGCCGCGGCAACTCTAGATCGGACGCGGCGCTCCACTCGATCAGGCGGCGGCTCTCGCTGCCGATACAGATGCGATGCGGAATTCCCATCTCATCGGCAAGCGCCTCGACCAAGCCGCGCTGCTCTTGCGCGTAGATCACCACATGCAGATCGGCATCTTCGAAGATCATCCGCAACTCGCGCTGCGTGTACAGGGGATTGATTGGCGTGGCCTGCGCTCGCGCGGCATGCACGGCAAACAAAGCTATGCAAATGTCGATCGAGTTTCCCAGTACGATGCCGACGCGTTGGCCGCTGGTGCCGAGTCCAATCAATTCGTGGGCAAACCCGGCAACGCAACGCAGATATTCGGCATAGTTCAGCCGCTCGTCCATGCACACCAATGCCTCGCGCTGCGGCGTCTGGCTGGCCGCGTCGACCAGCATATGTACCACGCTTGGATACACCTGCGGCAATGTATTCATCTTTTCCTTTCGGTTAATGCTCCTCACCATGCGTCTCTCGAAACTAAGACAGGATACGGCCACCTCGATTGCCCGAGCTGACTATTCTAGACGCCATGATTACTGTTCACAATCTCGAAACCTCGCGCTCGCAGCGCGTCCTCTGGCTGCTGGAAGAACTTGGCGTGCCTTACGAAATCAAACGTTACCAGCGGCGCCCGGGCTCGCGCCGGGCACCTCCGGAGTTGCGCGCAGTGCATCCGCTGGGAAAATCGCCGGAAATCACCGATGGCTCCCTCACCATTGCCGAATCGGGCGCGATTCTCGAATATCTGGTTGAACACTATGGCGACCAGGGCAAGGACAAAGTCGCGCATCTGACGCCCGCTGTCGGAACGCCCGAGCACCGCCAGTGCCGACTTTTTGCGACGGGCAAAACCCGAGATTCGGCGCTATTTCTTCTGCAGCATTTCGGCGCGACGGGCTCGAATTTCCGGCGGCCATTTTGTTTCGATATAGGTCAATACGTTCTGGATCTGCTGGTCGGTCAGCTTGCCGCGAAACGCCGGCATGTCCGACACATACCCCTCCGGTGCGTTTGGCGGCACCATACCCAGCTTGACGATCGATGCCAGCAGTTCCATCGAGTGGTGCCAAGTGTGGCCGCTACCATCGTGAGGCGGTGCCGGCAGCTTCCCGTCTGGGCGCCGCGTTCTCCAGTCAGGCTGTCCTTCAAGCTTGGCGCCGTGACAACTGGCGCACTCGATCCTGTAAATGTTTTCGCCCTCCATGACGGCATAGGGGTCGGGGCCATCACCGTTCCCGCATCCTGCAACGGCGACAGCAAGCGTCAATATCAGCCACAAATTAATTTTCATGTTGTTTACATTTCTTTCTTCTCTGCAGAAGCACCGGCCCCGGCGTTTGACAGACCCTGTAGGAACAGGCGCCGCACGTTCTTCAGGGTCGCAGTGTAACTGTTCGCGCGGACAGGCGACCGACCCATGGCGGTGAATTAGAATGGCGGCCTTCCCGTTGCCGGCTGCGGCGACCCGCTCATGCGACTGACTGAACTCAAACTTCCGCTCGATCATACCGAAGCCGATCTGCACGCCGCGCTGCTCAAGCGTCTGGGCATTGCGGCCGACGATCTGCTTGGCTATTCGGTATTTCGTCGCAGCCATGACGCGCGGAAGCCGGCGAACATCGTCTTCATCTACACCCTCGACATCACACTGGCAGACGAAGTTGCAGTGCTGAAACGGCTGCGCGGCGATCGCCATGTCGGCCCGACGCCGGACACGGCCTACCGCTTTGTTGCCAAGGCACCGCAGGATTCGACGCTGCCGCGCCCGGTGGTGATCGGCAGCGGCCCCTGTGGACTGTTTGCCGGACTGATTCTGGCGCAGATGGGTTTTCGCCCGATCATTCTCGAACGCGGCAAGGCCGTGCGCGAGCGAACACAAGATACCTGGGGCCTGTGGCGCAAGAGGCAACTCAATCCGGAATCCAATGTGCAGTTCGGCGAAGGCGGTGCCGGCACCTTTTCCGACGGCAAGCTCTACAGTCAGATCAAGGATCCGCACTTTCGGAGCCGCAAAGTACTCACCGAGTTTGTCAAAGCCTGCGCGCCGGCTGAAATTCTCTATGTCAGCAAACCGCATATCGGCACCTTCAAGCTGGTGACCATGGTGGAAAACATG
>JAIPCS010000150.1 GCA_021738105.1 Sulfuritalea sp. | reverse complement strand
AGCGCGACCACGATGGAAGCGGCCAGTGCGGCGGAGGTGGTCATCGCGATGAATTGCCCGCCCAGCGGCTGTGCCAGCACGAAGCCACAATTCAGGATGATGGGGAACGCGATGATCGCGCCAACGGCGCCAGCATTTATGTCCGTTGCGATCGACTTGAATTTCACGGCCCCCTCCCGGCCCCGTCGGGACCGAATAGCATTTGTGGTCATGTACTTTGGACTCTTCATTGAGAGGCCATATTCTGGATGGCGCTCACTGTCTGCCGGAACCCGCCCAATATTTACACAAATACGGATGGTTGATCGACGTCCGTCGAAATTGACCGGGCATTCCCGTGTCACCATCGCCGACTCTTTTCCGGACGCTCGAAACGAGTCCCCTCAGCCGGTTGCTGAAAAGCGGTTTAGAGGCTAAATTGCACCACTTGCCTGGCACCGGTTTGAGAGGGAGTGGAATGCGTAGCATCGCAAGAGTCTGGATCGTGATCGCGCTGCTGATAAGTACATTGGCGGTCGCGGCAGAACCGCAACCGGTGATGAAGAAATTCCTCGCACTCGGCACGGCTTCGACCAGCGGTGTCTATCATCCAGTGGGCATTGCACTGTGCGACCTGGTCAACAAGTTGCGCCTGAAGGAGCTTATTCGTTGCCTCGCCTATTCCACCGGCGGCTCCGAATACAACATTCAGGCTGTACTTTCGGGCGAATTGAGTCTGGGCATCACCCGCACCGATCTTGCCTTCGATGCGTATCACGGCAAGGGCGACTTCGCCGAGCGCGGTCCGTCGCATTCACTGCGTCAGGTATTTTCTCTTTATGACGAACCGGTCACCATGGTCGTCAAGCGCGCCGCGAATATCACGCAGTTCGACGAGATACGCGGCAAGCGGGTCAATATCGGCAACAAGGGCTCCAGTCAGCGCGGTATCGTCAGGATGATCATGGAGGCGGCCAAACTGCGTACTGAAGATTTTCAGTCGATCACGGAACTGACCACCACGGGAATGGGCGAAGCCTTCTGCAAAGGCGAGATTGATGTCATGTTCCAGGCGTTGGGCATGCCTGCGCCGTTTTTCAAGAAGATGATTGAGGAATGCGAAGGCGTGATATTTCCGATCCCGAAGGTAATTGTCGAAAATGTGCTGCACGAACATCCGAGCCTCATGCACGTGAGTATTCCGGGCGGCATGTACGTGGGGCACCCCGTTGCCATTCCTTCGTTCGGCATGAAAACCACGCTTATCTCCAGCGACAAGGTGGACGCGGAATCGATACGGCGCTTCACGGCGGCGGTGCTCAGCCAGTTGTCGGATCTCAAGAAGAGTCATCCCGCGCTGGAATCCCTCGATGCAGGAAAGATGGCCCATGACGGCATCCTGATTCCCCTGCATGACGGTGCTGCCATCGCTCACGGGAAGGTTGCCACAAAATGAGCAAGTCATTCCACTCGAACCGCCTGCCGGCTATCAGGCGCACCACTACGGTCTTGGTCTTGGGGGCAGTGCTGGGGCTGGGCTCCGCATGCTCTACCATCGGTACCACCGCTACTCCGGATACCCGGGCCAGCGAACATCAGCTCCCGCTTGCTACGGACGTGTCCCTGCTGGAAAGGCTGCGAGCAACGGAAGGGCTGTCGAACGAACCAAAAAGGTTGGCGAAATCTGGAATCGAACACCTTCTGGAAAAGCATTTTGCGGAAGCATCACAAAAGTTCAATGCGGCATTGCAGTTGAGCCCCAGCAACTCCTATCTTCAGTTGCTCAACGGACTGGCCTACCACTTGATGGCCTCGGCCGGTGACAGCGACAAATACAGCCTGGCCGAACAGGGCTACCTGTTGGCGATCAAGTTTGACGGCAGCAACTGGCTTGCGCGCTATTATCTGGGCAATCTGCGGCTGGATCGTCGGCAATACAAGGAGGCACAAACCGCATTCGCCGAGGCCTTGCTCTATGTCGATTCGGACAAGGAGATGCTCTATCAACTGGCGGCGGCTTCCTACTACGCCGGTGATCCGTCGACTGCCGTCGGCGCGCTGCACAGGCTGGAAACGATCGAGCCCAACCAGCCCAGGGTGCAGCGCGCTCTGGCGGTTGTCCTGGCGGCGCTTGACCGAGCCGATGAGGCGGACGCATACCTGAAGCGCTATCGCGCTACACAAACCGATCCGCGAGCTACCAACCGGCTCGCCGACAGGCTGCGCGGCTGGAGGCGATTTCACCAGAACGCAGGCTTGGCAACGCCCGTCCGGGTGCAGTTCAATCCTAATCCGGGTCAGGCACCTGTAGATCAAGAGCAGCCTGCAGAAGCCATACAGGAGCAATCTGCGGAAGCCCAGCAGGAACAGCCCGTCGAAGCCATTGAACAGAATCCCGCCATGATGAACGGTGCGGCCGAAGGAGAGCGCATGGTGCTGGTGGATGTTGTCATTCTGCGCACCGAGGACTTGATATCCACACAAAAGGGTATCAATCTGCTCAAATCGCTCAGCATTCAATTTGGAGGCGCCAGCTCGGCTCCCGCTTTTAGTTCGGCCGTACAGATAGGCAATGATGCAGCAGGCGTGAGCACTAATTCAAGCACCGTCACGCACGCGATCACGATTCCCGCGCTCACCTATTCGCTCAATATCGCCAATGCAACGAGCAGTTCCAACGAGATTCTTGCCCGACCGACCATTGCGGCACTCGAAGGTGTCAAGTCCGAATTTTTTTCTGGGACCAGTTTGAGCGCAGCCGCAATTTCCGCTCCCACAGCGGGAGCAGCGGCTGGAAGTTCGGTTCAGATCGAAAAGGAAATCGGTGTCAAGCTCGCCATCACACCCTTCTTTCTCGCCGACGACAAGATCAAGATGGAAGTTATCGCGGAACGGACTTTCATCAAGACGCCGAGTACCGACAATAACTTCCAGTACAAGATCGAGACGTCGAAGACGACGGTCAATGCCCAGGCCGTCCTGAAGTTCGGCGAAACCCTGATCCTCAGCGGCCTCTCCGAAAAGGAAACCAATCGCGAACGCGAAGGCGTGCCTCTGCTGCAAGATGTCCCGATCCTGCAATACCTATTCTCACAGGCCAAGACGAGCAATTTCCAGCGCTCGGTCCTGATTCTGGTCACGCCGCGCCGTGCGGATTACGTCTTTAGAGGGGACCAGAATGGCAAGGGTGCCGTCGTCGGCAGCAACGACAGTCAAGCACTCAGCGAACTGCGCGCCCGCTATCTGGATTGGTTCAAACCCTATCCCAATCTGGCGTCGGTGTTCCATCATCTGGGTTCTTCCGCGCTTTATCGTGAGTTCCGCACCGGCGACGTAACGCTGGAACGCTGGGAGAGACAGGCCACCGTGGAAGAACGATTGCATCAAGTGGTCGACTTTCTCTATTACTGATCCATTCGAGATAATGAGCCACTTCATGTCAATGGCAAGCCACAAAATTACCGCCCGTGTTTGCAGCCTGGGTTTTGTCTTTCTGGCGATCTGCGGGCAAGCGCTGGCCGGCGATCCGGCAGCCGTCAAAAAGTTCCGCGAGACGCGCGATTGCCAGCAGTGTGATTTGCGCTACGAAAGCTTTGCGGGGCAGGATTTTTCGGGCGCCCAACTGACGGCGGCCTATCTGTTCGGCGCAGGATTTTCCGGGTCATCCCTGATCGGCGCGCAGCTGGAGAGCGCCATCATGATCCACGCCAATTTCAAGCTTTCCGATCTCAGCAACGCCAACATGGCCAAGGTCAATCTTGAAGAAGCGAACATGTACGGCGCGACCTTGCGCGGCGCTAATCTGACGTTCGCCAAACTGGATGGTGCCAACCTCGAGGCGGTGGAACTCACGGATGCGAACATGGTGACGGCATCGCTCAGGCGAGCCAAACTCATCGATGCTTTTGCCAGCAACGCGGAAATGCGAAACGCGGACCTCAGCCACGCAAACATGAAGCGTATTGACCTCTCCGGCGCCAATCTGGAAGGCGCCGACCTGTCCGGCGCCAATCTGACTGATGCCAAACTGCGCCATGCCAACATGTTGCGTGCGCGACTGCGCGGCGCAGATCTGTCCGGTGCCCATATTTCCTACACCGGAATGCAGGGCGCCGATTTCAGCGGGGCCAAGCTGATCAATGCTCAAATTGAAGGCACCAATCTCAAGCAGGCCAACTTCACCGGCGCCAACCTGACAGGTGCCACCATGAGCAGCGTTTCCATGGAAGAGGCGATTTTCTGCAACGCCATCATGCCGGACGGCAAGAAGCACGACTGTCCGGACGCGAAATAAGTCGCAGTCCGGCGCGCCAGAAGCCAACCCGGTTCCGTGGCGAAGACCGCAGTCTTTCGTCCCGGATCATGGTCGATCACAAGCAGGCTGGCGGCAGCATTTGTCCTTGCCGCGCTGCTGCCGATGGTGCTATCCGGCTGGTACAACCTGACCGGCAGTATTGCCAGCGTTGAAAACAACGAAACAAGCAACCTCGAACAACTCGCCTCGACCACGGCCGGCCGGATCGACCCGCTGATTCGCGATACGCGCCATCTGGTGTCCTGCTTAGCCTGGAGCGAAGAGGCCATTCTGGTCGCCGGAAATTCGTCAGCGCGAAAAATGTTGCGGCCCGCCTGGAGACGCTGACCAAGGAGTTCGACGAGAATCCCGTGCGCTGCAACGGCGCGATTTATGAAGCCATTCGTCATCGCGACGATGTGCTTGCAGATGACCTTGGCATGCATCGGTTGAAAGGTCGCAACGAGTCGGTGCAGGTGTTTTCATTGCGCCGGGCAGCCGACCATTCCCACGCCTGATTCAGGCAGCGAAATCGACTACTTGGGATAGAATCTTTCATCGCTGGATTTTCACTGCACAGCGTCCCGAGATCCGTCTTTCAAATGAAATCATCGGAATTCAAGCTGAAGTGTCAGGAAACTTTCAAGACGATTTGCAGATGAAGGCAGACGGTTACGAATCCACCTTCGTGGAGCCGCTACTCGCGAATCCGGTGCTCGGACAATGCTCGTATGAAAGTCTGGCGCGAACACTTCCTCATGTCACCAAGCGCCATATCGCGGCCGGCGGCAAATTGTTTTCAGCCGGCGAAGCTGCAGGCAGTTTCTTCATTGTTTGTGAGGGAGCCGTTCAGCTAATGCGCTCCGACGGTATCGCCGTGACTCCGGCCAACAGACTCTGCGGTGAGGAGTGTCTGATCGAGTTGCCGGACTATCTCAGCGACGCCATCGCTCTTACCGATCTCACTGTACTGGCTGTTCCCAAACGAAGTGTACGTGCGCTGCTTGCCGCGAATCCATCGCTGCGCAGTCGCTTTCTTCAGAGCTTTGCCTTGCCTGGCTCACTGCTGACCGCCGCCGGTTCGACGCCGCAGCACACCGCCTCGCCCAAACAGAGCTGGTCAAAATCCATCGGCTGGCTGGCGACCATATTGCTGCCGGCGCTAATCCTTTGGCTGGGTCCGGACTCCGGGTTGCAACAAAATGCCACATTGTTTCTGGCCGTGTTTCTTGCCACGGTCAGTATGTGGGTATTCAGTCTGGTGGATGAGTTTGTTCCCGGGATATTCGCCATCTTTGCCATTCTGATACTGGGTGTCGCTCCACCATCGGCTGTTCTGTCCGGCTTTGCTTCAGACGGATTCCTGCTGGCAATGAGCATTCTGGGACTCAGTACCGTGATTGTCGCCTCCGGACTCAGCTATCGCTTTCTGCTTTGGTTGCTGCTCAAGCTTCCCAATGGAGAGCGCTGGGAAAACCTCGGCTTGCTGCTGACCGGGTTTCTGCTGACACCCGTGGTGCCCTCGATCAATGGACGGGTGGCCTTGCTCGCTCCTCTGACCATCGACATGGTCGAGATACTCAAATGCAAGACCAAGGGACCGGCAGCCAGCCGGTTGGCCATTACCACCTTTACCGGCGCAAGTTTGCTGTCGGCGGTATTTCTCAGCAGCAAATCAGTCAATTTCGTCATTTACGGATTGTTGCCGATCCAGTCGCAATCGCAATTCCAGTGGCTTTTCTGGCTTTTTGCCAGTGTCGTCGCCGGTGCGGTGATGATGACCTTCTACATCGCGCTGTTTGTCTGGATGCAGCGGCACAAGGAAGTTCATGTACTTGCCAAGAATCAGGTCGCCGCTCAACTGAAACTGCTGGGACCGCTGCGCAATCGCGAATGGTCCGCGGTGCTCGGCATGGCCGTGTTCATGCTCGCCGTGCTCACCGCATCGGTGCACAAGATTCAGCCGCCCTGGATCGCGCTGACCATTCTCTACGCACTCCTCGTTTACGGTTTTCTCGACAAGAAGGAGTTCAAGGAAAAGATCGATTGGCCCTTCCTGGTCTACCTTGCCGGGATCGTCGGACTGGTGGGCGCCTTCAATTCCGTGGGTCTGGACATCTGGTTGGCTGAACACCTGAGCGGACTGGGTGGCTTCATGCGCACCAACCTGCCACTCTTCATCGCTTTGCTGGCTTGCGTCATCTTCATCATCCGGCTTGCCGTGCCGATCAGTACCACCATTGTCATCACTGCCGCTGTTTTCATGCCATTGGCCACCGCCTCCGGTCTGAACGCATGGATCATCGGTTTCATCATTCTGGTCCTTGGTGAAATGTGGTTCTTCCCCTATCAGTGTTCCTACTACATTCAGTTTCGGGACATTCTGTCCAAGTCCAATGTCTATGACGAGCCGCAGTTTCTTCGTTTCAATGCACTCATGAACGTCGGCAAGATCGCGGCGATTTACGTCTCCTTGCCCTACTGGAAAATGATGGGCTTGCTATGAGCGCGAAACTGGAACGGGCACTGATTGCGATATTCATTCTGGGTTCGCTGGCGGTGTTCCTGTGGACCAACTATTCGCGGCCGCGCGTGTTTGTCCTGCACTCCTACGGTCCGGACTACACCTGGACGCGAGATGTCAGCATCGGTCTCAAACGGGTACTCGACAACAAGGCTTTTTATTCCCTGCGCTGGCACAACATGGATCTCAAGCGCTATCCATGGCCCGAGTTCAAGCAAAGTGCCGGTCTGCGTGCCCGTCGAGCGATTGAGAGTTTCGATCCGGATGTCCTGATCGCGGTCGACGACGATGCTCAAAAATATGCAGCAAAATATTTCACCGACCATCCGCGCACCAAAGTCGTCTTTGCCGGTCTCAACGGCGGCATCGAGCCCTACGGTTACGACAAGGCGAGCAATGTTACTGGCGTACTGGAGCGCAATCAGGTCATCGCGGTTCGTCAGGCGATATTTGATTCCGGGATAAAGGGGCCGGGTGGAGCGCCCGCGCGCGTGCTGCTCATCGGCGACTCGTCGGAATCCGTAAAGAGCGACATGGAGCATCTGTCGCACTTTGACTGGAAGCCCCTGGCGTTGGTTGGCGTGAAGTTGGCAAGTACTTTTGAAGACTGGCAACGCCTGGTCCACGAAGCAAACGGAACGGCGGACATCGTCATCACCACCAACTATCGTAAGCTGACCCGTTCCAAAGGCTCCAGAGAACTTGTTCCGGCCGCTGAAATTGTCGGGTGGACCGAGGCAAACTCCCACATTCCGCTGATCGGTACCAACGGTTTCTTTGTCGAAGACGGCGGCATGATGGCGATCGGGACCTCAGGGTATGAGCAGGGCGAAGTGGCAGCCAAGATGGCGGTCCAGATCATCGACGCCGGGGTATCCCCAAAATCCATTCCGATCGCGTCGACATCCCAGTTCGTGGTCTATCTGCGGCCACCGCTGCTGAAGCAGCACAATATCAAGCTGCCGCCGTTGTATGAGTCGTTCGCCCGCGCCACCGACAACTATCTGGAATAGTTAATGGCGACTCGTCGATAGTCACGGCCGCCGCTCTGGCGTATCGCGCAGCACGGCAAAGACCCGGTTGTCCGAACGCACCGGGAAAGACTTTCAAACCCTGCGGGGTCCCCAGCGGTAAAAAAGTCGGCGATGGCGATACGGCGTTCGTTCCGTGTAAAACGAACCGCGACAAGGATCGCGGCCCGTTCCGGGGAGCCTACTGCTTGATCGCTTCGACAGCGATTGTCAGGGTGACGTCATCGCTGACGTAGGGCGCGTTCTTGCCCATATTGAATTCCGAACGCTTGATTCTGGCGACCGCGTTGGCGCCGATGGCATCTCTTTTTGCCATCGGATGCGGCATCGAATGGAAGGACGTCACCTTCAGCGTTACCGGCTTGGTGATGCCTTTGATGGTCAGGTTGCCATCCACCGCCACCGGAGTATCGCCGTCAAACTTGACCTGGGTGGACTTGAAGCTGATGGTCGGGAATTGAGCCG
>JAIPCS010000149.1 GCA_021738105.1 Sulfuritalea sp. | reverse complement strand
GCAGCGCCAGTGTCAGGATACCCAAAGCCGAAGCATCGAGATCAAACTGCAAACCAAGTACCGGTGCCAGCAACACCAGTGGCAAACCACACAGCAACCAATGCGCCAGTATTTTACCGGCAACCAGTAATCCCAAGGGTGAAGGCGACAAAGCCATCTGTTCCAAGGTGCCGTCGACATGGTCTGTCGCAAACAGACGCGGCAACCCGAGCAGGGTCGCCAAAAGGGCTGCAACCCAAAGGATGCCCGGTGCGATCTTTTTCAGCAGCACGGCTTCAGGCCCGATCCCCAGCGGAAACAGACTGGTGACAATGACAAAAAAGAACACTGCTGTGAGCACTTCGCTTTTTCTCCGCAGCGCGAGTAGCAGGTCGCGCTTTACGGTGGCCAGAAAGGCGTTCACAGCACCAGGGCCTTGCCACCGGGCACGGGAAGCGGCTGGTGGCTGGTCAATACGGCCATACCGCCTGCAGTCAGATGTTCGGCGATCAGGTCCCCGAGAAGCTTTACAGCGGCAACATCGAGCGCATTGAACGCTTCATCGAGAACCCATAGCAGCGCCGGGCGAGTCAGCAAGCGGGCAAGCAGGACTCGTCTTTTCTGTCCGGCAGAAAGCACCCGCACCGGCAATTCTTCGCGACCGCGCAGCCCAAGTCGGATCAGTGCGGCCAGCGCGACACTCTCGCTCAGTTCGATACCGTCCAGGGCCGAGGCGAGACGCAGATTCTCAAGTGGTGTCAGGTCTTCCTTGACGGCTGCATGGTGGCCAAGATAAATCAGGTCACGTCGAAACTCTTGAGACGGCGTGGGTTCGTCGCGCCAGAGGATTTTTCCCGCATCTGCGGGAGATAAGCCAACCAACAGACGCATCAAACTCGTTTTGCCGGCGCCGTTTTCACCTTGTACATGCAGCCACTCGCCAGCGGCCAGCGAAAAGTCGACATCGGCAAACAGACGACGTTCACCGCGCGAGCAGGTTAATCCCGAAACATTGAGCATGGCGGCAATTGTGCCCGAAGCGGGCTTAGCTCCACTTGCGCCGGGTCAAGGCGTTTGCCAACTGTTCCGACCGGGGTGAGGCAGCAAAAATGTAGGTTTTCACAGTGGTTCGTCGAATATCGCTTGCAAATGTTTGAAGTTGAAACCAAGGTGGGCGAGTGTCGCACGGTCCCACCACCTTTACAATCTGCAGATGTCGTTTCCACACCTTCTGCCCTTGCTGGCCATAGCCGCGCTGATTTCATTGTTGAGCTCTGGCGTACTGCTGATCGCAGGGCACTCGTCCCCGCAGTTGGCGGCCCACGTGGCATTTGCACTGGGCGTCTTGCCGTTGATTCTGGCGGCAATGAGTTATTTCGTGCCGGTGCTCACTCGTGGCGCCGGGGCAAAGGCGGCCGCATGGGCTCCACCCTTGCTGGCGTGGCTCGCCGGAGCGCTGGCAGTTTTCACGTTTGCTGGCGATTTCTCGCAGACTCGCCTCAGTTTCGCTGCAACTCTGGGTAGTGTTGCCGCTTTTGGTCTTGGGTTGTGGATGCTGAGCCGTGTCCGCGGTATGTTCGGCCCACGTCATAGGGGGCTGGACTGGTATTTTGCGGCTCTCGGATTTCTGGTTCTGGCACTGCTGGCGGTGCTGTTAATTCAGTTATTTCCGGAATACCGAAGCGCCTTGCGCCTGTTTCATCTGCATGCCAATCTGCTCGGGTTTGTTGGAATTACGGCGCTAGGAACTCTTCAAGTCCTGCTACCGACCTGCCTGGGGACGGGTGATCCGGGTGCAACTCTAAGACTACGTCGTGATCTCAAATGGGCAGTTCTTGGTTCACTCCTGATTGCAATCGGGGCAATGTTCTTTGTCTCCATGACAATGTCCAAATTGGGGCTTGTCCTATCGTTGCTGGGAGCTGCTCTCTACGCCGGCGTGGTGCTCAGACTGCTGGGTGCGTGGGTTTCAAGGTTTGGCCGGGATGTGTTGCAACCACACGGCGCCGCGCCCTCACTGGTAGCGGCCACTTTGGGTTTGCTTAGCCTGCTGATATTCGGTGCGGCTCATGGCTTGGGCTGGTTGTCGCCGCGCCCGGCCGTCGCGGGATTTGTAATCGCCTTTCTTCTTCCCCTGGTGAGCGGCGCTGCCGCCCATTTGTTACCTGTTTGGCTGCGGCCAGGACCACAAGGGCCCTGGCATGCTGCGCTACGTGCCCGAATCTGTCGTTGGGGTGGGGTGCGGGGTTTGATATTTCTGCTGCTTGGTCTGGCAATAACCGTTGTTTCTTGATTGAAATTGGCTTATCGCAGCAGATTCACGGGCAAAACGTCTGCTTCGGGCATATTGCGGAATCAAATCCTGATTTGAAGTTGAATAGGTACGGCTACAGATTGCTTTATAACCGTCCTACTTAGCACTCCTTGCCAAAACTCATTCACGCGGCAATATCAGTTTTAATGGCATAGCTTTCGGATGCCCAGACTTTGGTCTTAGGACGCGCGATCCTGGCGGCGACGATCCAGCCACCAGGCGAGCGCGGGTAACGCGACAAAGGAACCGGGCAGAACCATGGCCACCAGATAGGGCGAGGCATAGGCCAAAGCCCGCAGCCGTAGCTGAAGTTCCTCTCGCTCCGCCTTGGTCCAGCGATTGCCGTTTCTCGGCTTCATCAACAAGGGCATGAGACCACGAACCGCAGCCAGTTCTCTGATCAGTTTTACTCGCTCGCGGTTTTGGGCAGCAAGCGCATTGTGTATCCAGACGGGGCGGACCCTGATCCGTTTCACCAGTGCTCCCGGTTTGCCAGTCTTTTTGATCTCACCAGACGGAGGGAAGCCGTGAGCGGCCATTTCAGGATGACTTCTGCAACTGATGCGCCAGAAGCTCGTTCAGTTTCCTCCAGACCTGCCAGGTAAAAAAAGCGCGACGTGTCAGGCGCCAGATGGCTTTCGGCCGAACGACTATCAGCGTCACTCCCGCCGCGACAAGGAGCTGCGGATTACGTCGCACCCAGTGGGCGCCCTGTACGAGATAATCACCCGCGCTGAAGATCGGTGATAGTCCGTCAGCATAGTGGCCGATGTCTTCGCGCAACCTCTCGCTGGCAATCTGGAGTCGCTGCTTTTTCAGTGCGAATTCAACGGCTGGCGAGTTCACGGAGATTTGGACGTATTGCCAGCGGTCAGAGATTCACGGTCCTTGCGCAGCTCGGCAAGGCTCGCAGAAAACAATTTGGACCCGGATCGGGCCAAGCTCACCGCCAGCACCAGACTGGCCAGGCCGGCGCCCAGAAATAGCGCCGAAAACACCCCGAGTGCCAAGAGCCTGTTGCTGTCCCAGAACATGACAGTGAGAAAAATGGCAAGAAAGATCAGGCCAGCAGCAACACATAGAAACGCAGCCCCGCCGTAGGCGAGCATAGACAAAAGCCGCGCCCTCTCCTCGGCAAGTTCTACGCCGAAGAGTTCGAGGCGATTTTGGAGCAGGCTGACGCACGTGGCGAGTAAGCCTCTGGTCGAGGCGAACAAACCGTGCGAAACCGGGTTCTCCTCGCCTCTTCGATCCATAGTGACGATTAACGCCGGCCGATCAGCAGACCGACAATGACGCCGACACCGGCGGCGATACCCACCGAACGCCAGGGGTTGTCATGCACGTAGTCATCGGTGGCACGGCCGACCTGTTTGGCTTTATCCATCAGTGCCGCTTCAGCATCAGCCATTTTGATTTTTGCAGCTGCGAGGCGATCCTGGGTCTTGGCACGCAACTCAGCGATTTTGTCACCTGTCTGCCCCGCCGTTGCGCGTAATAGCTCTTCGGTATCGGCGATTACCAGTTTTACGTCGGATATCAATTTGTCTTTTGTGACATCGCTCATATCGCTCATGCTCGTCTCCTGAAAATGTAAGGAACAAATGAAAGACTGAAATATAAGTGCAGGCTACCGGCTTTGCCACTATGTCGCAATGCCCTGAGTCATATGGATGGCATTTCGTAGTCGATTGTTAGCGGCGCGTGATCGGAAAAGCGCTGATCCTTATACACCGTGACATGGCGGGCGGCAGCGGCGAGACCCGGTGTGGCAATCTGGTAATCAATGCGCCAGCCGACATTTTTAGCCCATGCCTGACCCCGGTTGGACCACCATGTATAGGCCTCGCCACCGGTTTCCGGCAACAACCGGCGATGCACGTCCACCCAGCCCAGACTGTCGAAGACCGATGACAGCCAAGCGCGCTCCTCGGGCAGGAAGCCGGAGTTCTTCTGATTGGATTTCCAGTTTTTGAGATCGATCGCCTGGTGTGCGATGTTCCAGTCGCCACACAATACGACTTCTCTCTTTTCGAGTTTTGCCCTTTGGGCCAGTCGTTCCAATTGCGGCCGAAATTGTTCGAGAAAGCGAAACTTGGCTTGTTGGCGCTCATCCGAGCTGGATCCCGAAGGCAGGTAAAGTGAGACGACCGACAAGTTGTCGAAATCCGCCTGGAGGTAACGGCCTTCGGCATCGAATTCGGCGTTGCCGAAGCCCTCAAAAATACAGTTGGGCGCCTTGCGGGAATAGATACCTACCCCGCTGTAACCTTTTTTCTCAGCCGCGTGAAAGCAGCCCTGGAATCCTGCCGGGGCGAACAGTGCGGGAGTTAAATCCGAAAGTTGCGCCTTGAGTTCTTGCACGCAAACAATATCGGCGTGCTGGGTTGCCAGCCAATCAAAGAAGCCTTTGTTGGCGGCGGAGCGGATACCATTCAGATTCAGACTGAGTATTCGGAGCATGTGTTTGAACATGTAGAATGCGATTGATGAATGCGAACGCCGCTACGACCATCGCCAGCGATTTAAGCCGCGAGTTTATCGCCTTTGCCTGCGAACTGGGAGTGCTGAGGTTTGGCGAATTTACGACCAAGGCGGGGAGATTGAGCCCCTATTTTTTCAATGCCGGGTTGTTTAACGACGGGGATGCATTGAACCGATTGTGCAATTTTTATGCGCGTCGGATTCTTGCCGCCAACCTCCAGTTTGAAGTGCTGTTCGGGCCCGCTTACAAGGGCATCCCTTTGGCTGCGGGTACGGCCATGGCTTTGGCCGGTTCCGGGCGAAATACCCCCTACGCCTATAACCGCAAGGAAGCCAAGGATCACGGTGAGGGCGGCATGCTGGTCGGAGCACCTGTAAAAGGCCGTGTGCTGATCATTGATGACGTCATTTCCGCCGGTACTTCGGTGCGCGAGTCGGTTGATCTGATCCGTGAAGCAGGTGCTACTCCGGCCGCTGTTGTCATCGCGCTAGACAGGCAGGAGCGCGGACAGGGTGAGTTGTCCGCAGTACAGGAAACAGAAAAGAACTTTGGCATACCCGTCGTCAGTATTGCCAGCCTGACCGATTTGATCGAATATCTGTCCGGACACCCGGAACTTGAAAGCAAGCTTGCCGCCGTGAGTGCCTATCGCACCCGCTATGGCATAGACTGATGCCTACGATACCTCTCCAGGGAGATACCCCATGCGCCTGATTTCCGCCCTGCTGTTCGCCTCTTCAGCCCTCCTTGCCTCCAGTGCCTCGGCACAGACCCGCATCTACTGCTGTGATGATGCCGACGGTCGAAAGGTTTGCGGCGATTTTCTGCCAACCGTTTGTCAGGGGCGAGCCTACGAAGAGCGTGATACTCGCGGTTTTGTCACGAAAGTTATCGAGGCGCCGCTGACGCCTGAGCAGCAGGCGCGCCGGGACGCGGAGCTGGCGAAGAAGGAAGAAGTAGCGAAAAAAGCTGCCGAGGAGCGTCGCAAGACCCTGGCCCTTCTTTCGACTTACTCCAGCGGAAAAGATATCGACTCAGCACGTGATCGCGCGCTGGCGGAACTGAAAAATAATATGGACCAGGCACAGCGCAGGCTTGACGAAGCGACCAAGGCCAGGAAGAAACTGGACGCCGACAAGGAGTTCTACAAGGGCAAACCCCTACCCGATTCAGTCAAGGCGGATTTCCGCGACAATGATAAAGAGATCAAGGCTCAGCAAGCTGCCGTGGCAGCCAAGCTCAAGGAAATGGATGATGTTCGCGAGCGCTTTGCCGATGAAAAGAAACGCTATCTGGAGCTTACCGGCAAGAAGTGAGTATCAACTGAGCCAGACAAAATCCAGGACTCCTTGATCAGCCCCAGGGCCCGTTCAAGGTCTCGGTGTCTTTTTTCGGACCTGTTTCAGCAAGGGTTGTCCAAGACTAGATCGACGGAATTTCCGTGCTGCCGGGGAGATTATTAGCCGCCGAGTTTCTTTTTCAGCATATCGGTGACCTGCTGAGGATTGGCTTTTCCCCGTGTCACTTTCATGACCTGCCCGACAAGAGCGTTGAAAGCTTTGTCCTTGCCCGCGCGGTATTCATCGACAGACTTCTGATTGGCTGCGAGTACTTCGTCGACCAAGGCATCGATCGCACCGGTGTCTGAGATCTGTTTCCAGCCTCGGGATTCGATCACGGCATCCGCATCAGCGCCCTCACCGTTCCATAGCGCTTCGAATACATCGCGTGCGATCTTGTTGGAGATCGTGCCATCCGCGATGCGACAAATGATGCCGCCAAGTTGCTGAGCGGAAAGCGGTGCGGCGGTGATTTCCAATCCACTCTTGTTGAGGCGTCCGGCAAGCTCGCCCATAACCCAATTGGCGGCGGGTTTTGCATGCTCTTTTCCGCAAGCTTCAAGCACCGCTTCAAAATAGGCGGCCATCTCGCGCGATGCGGCGAGCGTTGCCGCGTCATACGACGATAGTCCCAGCTCGTTCTTGAAGCGTTGCTTCAGGGTTTGGGGTAGCTCGGGCAGTTCGGCTCGAATCTGCGCAATCCAGTCACTGCTTATTTCCAGAGGCAGCAAATCGGGGTCAGGGAAATAGCGGTAATCGTGCGCGTCTTCCTTGCTGCGCATGGAGCGGGTTTCTCCAGTATCCGGGTCGAACAGCACGGTGGCCTGCTGAATCGACCGACCCTCCTCGATCTCGTTGATCTGCCACTGCACTTCAAAGTCGATCGCCTGCTGCATGAAGCGGAAGGAATTCAGGTTCTTTATTTCGCGCCGGGTACCCAAGGGTTCACCGGGACGCCGTACCGAGACATTGGCATCGCAGCGGAACGAACCTTCCTGCATATTGCCGTCGCAAATGCCGATCCATTGCACCAGAGCATGCAACACCCTGGCATAGGCGACGGCTTCGGCGGATGATCGCATGTCCGGTTCGGTGACAATTTCCAGCAAGGGCGTGCCGGCGCGGTTCAGGTCAATGCCGGTTCTGCCATGAAAATCCTCATGCAACGACTTGCCGGCATCTTCTTCAAGATGCGCACGCGTCAGTCGCACGAATTTTTCAGTCGCCGTGTCACCAGAGCCGAGAATTATCGATACACCCCCCCCCGAGACCACCGGAATTTCAAACTGGCTGATCTGGTAGCCCTTGGGCAAATCCGGATAGAAGTAGTTCTTGCGGGCGAAGATGGAGCGCGGTGCAATCTCGGCGCCAACCGCCAGGCCGAGTTTGATGGCGCAAACCACGGCCTCGCGATTGAGCACGGGCAATACGCCGGGCAGTGCGATATCCACGGCATTTGCCTGCAGGTTCGGCTCCGCGCCAAAGGCAATGCTGCTGCCGGAAAAAATCTTCGATTGGGTTCGAAGCTGGGCGTGGGTTTCCAGCCCGATAACAACTTCCCAGCTCATATCGTCACCTCTGCAGGGCCGCCCCAAAGAGGTGACAGTTCAGCAAATTGGAAGCCGCAACGCGGCTGAACCGCCGTCACGCCCGCCCTTGGGGCGGGGGAAGGGGGGTGGGCTGTCATTTCACATCCTCCGGCATACGTGTGTGCCAGTCGGTAACTTGCTGGTATTGGTGCGCAACATTCAACATTCTGGCCTCATCGAACCATTTTCCGATGATCTGCAAGCCCACAGGCATTGGTTTTTGCGACGCTGCATTGCCGAATCCGCAGGGCAAGGACATGCCCGGTAACCCGGCAAGGTTGGTTGAGATCGTATAGATGTCTGACAAATACATCTGCACCGGATCGTCGCTTTTGGCGCCGAAAGCAAATGCGACCGAGGGCGAAGTCGGACCCATGATCACATCACATTGCTCGAAGGCGGCGGCAAAGTCGGCGGCGATGAGACGGCGAATTTTCTGCGCCTGGAGATAATAGGCATCGTAATAGCCATGGGAAAGTACATAAGTGCCGATCAGGATGCGGCGTTTGCCTTCGGCGCCGAAGCCTTGTGCCCGACTGCGTGAGTACATTTCGGCCAGATCGTCATATTCCCGCGCCCGGTATCCATAGCCCACGCCGTCAAAGCGTGAAAGATTGGAGCT
>JAIPCS010000148.1 GCA_021738105.1 Sulfuritalea sp. | reverse complement strand
GATGTCTGGTCAACGCCGTCGACAGTTACTGTCCAGGTGCCCGAGTTGGGTTTCGTGACAAAGACTTGGTCGCTGTAGTGGCTGAAATAGCCCAGCGGGTCCTGTGTATCGTTGTAGCAGTCGCTGGTCGGCGAGGCGGTCGGGATACGGCCCGAGGTCTTGTCGCCGGGTTGCGTAAACCCGGTGAGTGTATCGGGTGTGAAGCTGGTTCCGGCGGCGACTTGGTCTCTAAGACACGTTGCCATACGGTCGAGCATGGTATTGATGTCCGTTCGGAAATAACTCGAACCACGCAGTGTTCGAAACAGCATTTCGCTGGTGATCCCGACACCGGAATCGTTGGAGACGACGGAACATGAGGCTGAGCTGCCGGAAGGACAGCTTCCGGCCCAAAGCGATCCGTCATTTCGGCGATTTACCTGACCAGCCGCAGATAATTTTTTGTCGGCGCCCGACGTATCACCGCTCGCACTGTTGGTGCTTCCGGCGAAATAGTTGGTTATATTCACCAGATCGGTTGTGACCTTCGGATCAAGGTAGTTGCTGACATCGTAGTTCCCTCCGCACTCAGTGACGGTATCAGTTGCGGAAGTACTGCGGTCCTGCCCTGGGAGCGGTGGCCCTGGAGAGAAAATTACGGCAATGGGGCGGTCGTGGGCCGAAGTGATGGCGCTGGCCATGGCCGCCGTGCCATTGGCGATGACAACGTCCAGTTGGCTCAGTGTGTCCCAGTTCATCGGGCTGTGTCGCTGGATGCGCTGATGACTGCCGGAAACTGCATACCAAAGACATTCTCCATTACTGTCTCGCAACGGGCCGGTGCCTAGCTTGCTCCATGGGAAACGGCCGATCACGGTTACTTCCAAGCCGTTCCCCGAAAAATTCGCAGCGTCGCATCCTTCGCTGGTGCAGCCAGTATTGTTATTGTGCGTGCTACCGAGATCCGGCAACGGCAAATAGCCGTACATGGTCTGATCGTCTTCTCCTACGGCATCGGCATCTTCAGCTGCTTGCTCCTCTCGAAAACGCAATGCGTAACCGATCAGCGCTTCACGCGCCTGGAGCAAGGCCTCGCCGGTTTGCTGCTGCGCTCGCTCCCGTTGACGCTCGGGCGATAGATTGCTGACAAAGAAATACAGGGCGCCCATCGCCAGCAATGCGATCAACCCGATAAGCACGAAGCCCTTGTGTCTTCGAACCAGCGACCCGTGTCGCCGTCTCATCATCCGCTCTCTCAGCGGCGGGCGGCCGGAGAAGCCGGCGTCACCACTACACCCTCTCCCAGTCGCGTATTGCGTTCGCCGGTAGCACGGTTGACGGTCTCGCCGACCTTGAGCTTTGTTGGTGCTTCTTCGCCGGGGGTCAGTACTGCGCTGCCCGGGGACTTGCGTGATATTTGCGCACTGACGCCGGTACGGGAGCTTTCATTCTCCGTCTGAGCCCGCTGGTTGATCCAGACGGTGGCTTTGCCGCCGGACCGATAAACCACGCCATCGAGGCTCATGGTCGTACCTTGCAGCGTTCGCGCCTCCTCGACGTTTTGCGTGCGCTGGCGTTCGAGCGCGGCACGACGTTCCGGGGTGAAAAACAGCCGGCCGAGTTCCTGCGCCTCTGTCGTTAAGGCCGGCAGCAGCAAAGCCACGCCGACCAAGCCTGGCAGTATTCGCGTGAAGAAGATCATTTGCCTTCCTTCAGCGTTACCCATTCCAGAGTGCAATCGGCTTTCAGCTGGGCGTTGTTTCCTCGAATGGCGCGATCGGTGATCGGCTCAATGACGCACGAGCGAACCTGAATGATGGCCTGTACCGCTTTGCGGAGTTCAGCAAGAAAATCGAGCAACTCGCCTTCGTGCAGCAGGTGTAGCCTCAGCTTCATCTCGCTGGAAACGATTTCGAAGCCGCCGGCGGAAGCGCCTCCGGGCAATATGCTCGCATCCGCCAATCGTTGAGGCGCGAATTCGTAGTCCAGCTTGCTCAGGCGGCGTGCTTTTTTAATTTGTGCGATGGTTTCCACCCAGTCGAGTCGCTTTTCCTCACCGATATAGCCCCGGTCCCGAAGTGCCTGGAAACGTCCGATCTTGTCACGAAGTTCCTGTTCTTCGTCGCGAGCCCGTGCAAGTTTGCCTTGGATTTCAAGGCGTGCGGCCAAGGCCCGCTTGTTGTTTGTTTCGCCGCTTTTTTGCAGCATCAGGACGCTCCACAAGGAACCACCGCCGATCAGTGCCATGAGAACCAGAAAGGCGATCGACCATTGCAAGCGCTTAAAGTCCTTGGCGTTCAGCTTCATGCGTCTTTCACCGTTTCATTCGCCACGAATTTCATTGGATTGCTCACAATGGGCGCGCAATTCGCAAGCTGAATTTCGGGGCGTACGCGAGGCTGGCCGTGTTTATTTCTCCTGCGCTTTTGAGAGGCTTGTTCGATTCAATATCGAAAGGCCTGTCGAGAACACGTACATCGGTCTCCCGGTTACGCAGTTCTGAGGCAAAGGCTTCAATCATGTCTATCTGACCACGCCGGTCACTGAGTAGATTGAGCGGAAGTTGCGCCTGAATATCGATGGTCACCCAGCTTCCTGGATTGCCCGCAGCGCCAGCCAACGGCACGGTCGTTTTGCCGGTTTTCTGTTGTGAAGGACCTGCTTGAGCTTTAGCCCCGGCGTCGAGACTATCGACAACTCTCCAATCAAGGCGAGTAATTTCAATGCGAGGGTTGTTATCCAGTGCCTGACTGAGATGGATCAGCATCGGTTCCATGGTCGGCGTGCGTTTCTGTAGCGTCTCGAAACGACCGATGACGGCACGCAATTGGTCTGGTGTCAGGCTGGTTTTGGGCAAACCCTCAAGAATGGCGTTGTAGCGTTGGGTATCTACCGCCGTAATGCTCTTGGTGGCATCGGTTTTGTCACCGAGATCGTAAAGATTGAGCGCAGCCTTTCCGGCAAACAGCAAACAGGCGGAGAGCGCGATCCACGCAACGCTAGTGAGTGCAAAGCGGATTTGCCACAATTTGTGAAAACGCGTCTCGCTTTGTGGGGCAAATTGCTGTACCGGAGGTTTCGCTGCCAGACAATGGATAAATAGCTTGTCCGCATTGCTGTCGAGAGGAGCCTCCTTGAGGCCCTGCTCTTTCGCGGCCGTTTCCAGATCGACAAATTCGAAATGAAGCTCGTTGGTATCCCGGCAGAATTCCTGCAATGCGGACGTCTGCCGGCTGTGAGCGAGGACCAGGGTTCGCAAAGCAGATCCGCGAGGGATCTGACGCTGGGCAACGAGGTACTGGAAAATCTTTGATGAATCGTTGGCACTCGTCCGCCCGATTTCGTCAAGACTGTTAGTGGCAAGTTGTGACAGGCGCGAAAAGTGCAACTTGCCCTTGTCGAAGAATGTCTGACGAACGCCGCCACTGCTCTGGCTGACAAACAGCACCGGCCCGGTTTCGCCGATAATTTTCAGGGCGCAGGCGGAAAGTACCAGCGGTACCGAATAGACACCGGCAAGAATGGCTTCGTTTTCTCGAAGCAGATCCAGCCAGGGTGTAAAAAACTCCATGCGCGTCAGAGCCGCGAACAACAGCTTCTCATCCCGTCGGCCATCCGTGGCGCGGCCCAATGAAATGGCGGTGGACAATTGGGTGTTGTAGTAATACTGACCCAGACGCCTTTTCAGCAGGGCGTTGCGGTCACCACCCTGGACGAAGGGCAGATCTTCCAGCTGAAAGCCTTCCTCGGCAATATCAGCGAGAACATAGAAAAGGCTGGAACGGTATTTTTTGAGATAGTTGGCGAAAGCTTCAAGGCCCACAGGCTCGTTGCTGAATTCGCCTTCGATTTTGATTCGGCCCGCACTCCAATGGTGCGCCGTCAGTTGGCGTCCGTCGAGCAGGAGAATGCGCTTGGCTGCCATCAGGTTTTCATCTTGGTGATGATGTCGTAGATCGGACCCAGCACCGCCATCATGATCCAGCCAAGTATCAGCCCAATGGTCACGGTCATTACCGGTTCGATCATGGACTGAACTCTTTCAATGGACTCGCGCACATCACGATTATAGAAGTAGCTGACGTTGGTCAATGCCGCGTCGAGCGCACCGGTACTTTCGCCGACGCGCAGCATTCTGAGTACCAGCGGCGGGAACATTCCCGCGTTCTGAAAGGCGACGGTCACGTTCTGGCCTTCGGCAATGAGTTCCCCCACTTTCTCCAGGCTTTCCTTGATTACCAGATTGCCAACCACATTTTCCGTCGTTTTGATTGAGTCGAGAATGGTGATGCCGGAAGAGTACATCATCGCAAACACCGACGCGAAGCGCGACAATATGATCTTGCGCAATATCTCCCCGATGTAAGGAATGCGCAGCTTGATATCGTCGAAGCGATATCGTGCGGCGGAACTTTTGCTGACCAGGAAGGCGATAACCGCTGCAGCAATCAGAGGCAAACCGAGTACGACATACCAGTAATGCACGAAAAAGTCGGAGGTTGCGATCAGTATCTTGGTTTGCATCGGCAGTTCCTGTCCTGTACTGCGGATGAAACCGGCCATTTTGGGTACCAGGTAAATCATCATGAACAGTGTGATGGCAACCACGACCACCCCCAGGAAGGCGGGATACATGATCAGCTTCTTGGTATGTGCTGCAAGTTCATCCTGCCATTTGAGCGACTCAAGCATGTTGTTGAGTACTTGAGGCAAGGCGCCAGTCTCCTCTCCGGCGCGAATCAGACTGACCATGACGGCATCGAAGGTTTGAGGATGCTCGGCGAGAGCCTGTGAAAGCGTCTTGCCGCCTTCGATGCTTTCTATCATGCCGGCGATGACTTCACGAAAACGGGGATTCTCGATGGTGTCGCGCAAATCCGTCAGACTTTCTATTAGTGACACCCCTGCGCGCGCAAGCTGTTCCAGGTGAAAACAGAAGTTGATCAGTTCCGGGCGGGTGATCTTGGCTTGATTCATCAGGCCGCCCTGTTTCACGGTGTCGCCATTGATGAAATCGAGATCCATGCGCTTCAGGCGCATTTCAAGATCGATCAGATTGATGGCTTCAAGCCGGCCAAGGACTGACCTGCCTTGCGCATTCATTGCTTTGTAGGCGTATAGAGCCATATCGAATAGTGCCGTGTGCGTTGTGCCGCTCCGCGGCTACATTCGCTCCGTCAGATTGATCACGCGTCCTATTTCCTCGATTGAGGTAGACCCGTCGAGTACGCGCCTCATCCCATCCTCCGACAAGGGCCGGAAACCTTTTTCCATCGCCAGCGTGCGAATCTCTCGCTGTGTGGCCCGCCGACTGATGAGGTCGTCAAGGTCATTGTCAAGCCTGAACATTTCCATGATTGCAATTCGCCCTCGGTAGCCCTGATATTCACAGCGATCACAACCTGCGGCCCGATATACAACGGGTGCGGGCTGGCCACTTGCGACACCCATCAGCCTGCATTCGTGAGCTTCGGCCGGATAGGGCTTGCGGCAATGTTTGCACAAACGACGCACCAGGCGCTGGGCAATGATGCCAATGATGTTGCCTGCAAGAATGTCGGGCAATACTCCGATGTCAAGCAGTCGTGGTATGGCCCCCAGCGCTGAATTGGTGTGCAGTGTCGAAAAGACCTGATGGCCGGTCATGGCCGCGCGGAAAGCCATTTCCGCCGTATCTGCATCACGGATTTCGCCCACCAGAATGATGTCAGGGTCCTGGCGCATCATCGAGCGAATGCCGTTGGCAAAATCCAGTTTGGCTGATTCGGCGACCGAAGTCTGGCGGATCATGGCCATGGGATATTCGACCGGATCTTCGAGGGTCATGATGTTCACGCCCTCCTGATTGATGTGGTTGAGCACCGAGTACAGAGTGGTGGTTTTACCGCTACCGGTCGGGCCCGTCACCAGAATGATGCCCTCGGGACGGGCCACCATCAGTTTCATCAAACCCATCTGGTGATCATCGAGGCCAAGACCGTCCAGCGGGACGATTCCCTTTTGTCGGTCAAGGATACGCAGGACGATGTTTTCACCGTGAATGGTAGGCTGCGAGGCCACACGGAAATCGACCGCGCGTCCGCTGATGTTTAGCGATATCCGCCCATCTTGCGGTGCACGGGTTTCGGCGATGTTCATGCCACTGATAACCTTGATGCGTACCGCCATTGCTGCCCAGTAGGTTTTATGCAAAGCGCGAATCTGGCGCAAGATACCGTCGACCCGGTAGCGTATGCGCAAAAAACTAGCTTCCGGTTCGAAGTGAACGTCGGATGCATCGCGTTTTACCGCGTCGGTGAGCAAGGCATCGACAAGTCGCACCACCGGTTGGCTGTACTCATCAAGTGAAGAGGAGAGGCTGCGATAGTCAATTTCGCCGGTCTCGATTTCCTGCAGAATGCCGTCAATCGAGAGCTCATGGCCGTAGTACTGATCGATCGCGCGTGCAATTTCCGATTCGCCGGCCAGCAATGTTTCGATGACAAGTTCCGGGTGAATCAAGGTGCGCAGTTTGTCCAGCGCAACAATATCATTGGGGTCCGAGATGGCAATCTTGAGTCTTTGTTCACGCTCCGAATAGCTGAGGGCCAGAAACAGGTGCCGTTTGGCAAGCTCGCGCGGAATCAAACGCAGTGCTTCCGCATCGATAATCGAGTTTGTGAGATCGACCGCCCTGTGGCCTAGCGACTCGCCCAGCGCATCGCGCAGCGTTGCTTCGGAGACAAATCCAAGAGCAACCAGCAGTTTTCCTACTGGCTGGTTGGACTTCATCTGCTCCAAAAGCGCGATGCGCAACTGATCCTCGCTAATCACTCCTTGAGTGATTAGGATTTGACCAATAGGGCGTTTGCTTACCGGTGCATTCATACTGGCATCATTATCCCGCATCTGCCCGCAAGGGCAAGTCCCGTGGCGAACGACACGGGTCAGGGACGCAGGGAGCGTAGCCTCGATGCTGCCTGAGCCGTGTCGAACCCGGCAGGGCGGCTCTGGGCGGCAGCAAGGGCCTGACTGTAGTATTGCGCGGCGAGTGTGTTCTGTCTCAAATGTTCGAGGCTGATCGCCAGATTGTAGAGAATGTCCGGATTATCG
Organism: Sulfuritalea sp.; assembly: GCA_021738105.1. The sequence continues at coordinate 1,259 of JAIPCS010000148.1, read as the reverse complement.
GGCTCGGCACTGTAGGCTTTGAAGTATGACTGCTGTGCGTCACTCCAACGACCATGGCGAGCGTACAAATTGCCTAGCGAGAAATGTGGCGCCGCCAGATCAGGTTGACTTGCGGACAAGGACTTCAAGCGACTTTCTGCAGCATTTGGATCTATTTGTCCGCGACTGTTGATCAGTGCGGACATTGCAACCGTATCCTGTGGGTTCAGTTCCGTGATCTGCTGATAGAGGTGATCGGCCCGAGCAGCGTTGCCTTGGCGCACCGCAATAGCGGCCAGCCCGTGCAATGCATCGGTATTGCGCGGGTCGGCTTTCAAGGCGCGTTCGTATTCGACTTGAGCCAAATCGAGCTCACCACGATTGAAAGCTTCATAGCCGCGCATCAAGGCGGGATCCACCTTCAGCGGTGCCCGGGTAATGCGTACCGGGCTATCAGCCGGTGCGGGAGCTTCTGGCGGAGGGCTGACGCGTCGGGCGCGGGCGCGAACAGGTGCCTTTGCTACCGGAGTGTCCACGTCGGCGTTGTCGTCGGGTTCAACCGGGCCGGGTTTGGCAACTGTCAGCGGACTATTGGGGGCGACCGCAGGGGCTGCCTCCAAAGTCGGCGCTGGTGAGACGGCAATGGGTGCGGGTGCCGACGGCGGTGGTGTGATGGGCCTCGGTGCTTGCGCGGCGGGCAGTCGGGCGGAGAGTGTCGTCTTCGGTTGCAATTGCCACCAGAAGTACCCACCAATACCGCAAACCGACAAAAAGGTGATCACACCAATCGCGATTGTGAATGTTTTGCGCGATGCGGGCTTCTCCGGTTGCTTGGCGGCAAACAAATTTTGAGCGGCTGCCTGACTCGGTGGCGCGGCATGGTCGGAAGGCTTGCGTCTGATGTCGGCTGACGCTATCGCTTTTGCTTCAGCGCTTTCAACGAGCGGGCGCCCGACAGGCGGCTCTTCGATCGAGCTTGTCGCCGCTGGCTTTTTTAATCGTGTGGTGGCTGCCTGCGTGGCCTCGGCCAGAAAGCGATCTTCAAGTTCTTCGAGATGGGGAGGCAGGTGGGGCAGCGTACTGGCAGACGGAACATTTTCCGTCGCGGGCGAACCGGTTTCTGTCTCCATTGTTTCCGATGCAGGAATCGGTTCCAGTGTCAGTCCTGCCAAAGGCTCATTTTCCGGTGATGCGGTCGGCTCCACTTTCAGCCCCTGGCGTTTTGCCAGTTCGGCTTTCTTGAGCGCGTCCATGAGCAGACTCATTGGGCGCCGGCTCCC
>JAIPCS010000147.1 GCA_021738105.1 Sulfuritalea sp. | reverse complement strand
GCACGACTGCCGCTGCTCGACGACGAGGCAGAGATACACGTGCTGCCCGGCGCCAACCGGGTGCGCTGGGTGGCCAACATCCTGGTGCTTGAAGCGCGCCCCGAGGCCGATCTGGCGCGACTCGCCATTCGCGCCTTGCAGCAGCGGGCGCTCAAGCATTTCGCCGAGCGTCTGACGCATTTCACCCGCCTGCTCGAGCTGGAGGCACCGCAACTCCGACTCTCATCGGCACACACGCGCTGGGGCAGTTGCAGCAAGCACGGCGGCATTCGCATCAACTGGCGATTGATCCATCTGCCGACACATCTGGGCGACTATGTCATCGCCCATGAAGTCGCCCATCTTCTCGAGATGAACCACAGCCCGCGATTCTGGACCGTGGTCGATTCGATCTACCCCGACTGGAAAGCGGCACGCAGCGAACTCAAGCAGCGCACCACCTCCCTGCCGATACTCTGAGGAACACTTACCATGCGACTGCTTCACACCATGCTGCGCGTCGGCGATCTGGAAAAATCCCTGGCCTTTTATATCGAGGTACTTGGCATGCGTCTGTTGCGACGCAATGAGTATCCGGAAGGAAAATTCACCCTGGCATTTGTCGGCTTCGAAGAAGAGAAAGACGGTGCCGTGATCGAGTTGACCCACAACTGGGGCGTCGATCACTACGACATCGGAACCGGTTACGGTCACATCGCGCTGGGCGTCGAAGACGCCTACGCAACGTGTGAAGCCATCCGCCAGCGCGGCGGCAAGATCACCCGCGAAGCCGGACCGATGAAGGGCGGCAAGAACGTCATCGCCTTTGTCGAGGATCCCGACGGCTACAAGATCGAACTGATCCACGGCAAAAACTAGCCGCCTGTTGCGTGGAACGGAACGCTCTGTTCCGCGCGCATTGCTTACTGTCTCGAACTCATCGCACTAGACTGCGGCGATGAACTTCATTCCTCCGGTATTCATTTCCCACGGTTCGCCCATGCTGATGGTCGAACCGGGCCAGAGTGGACCGGCGTGGTCGACACTGGCGCAAAAGCTGCCCCGACCGAGGGCCATTCTCGCGGTATCCGCCCACTGGACAACCTCGGCACCCGCGGTCAGCGCGGCCATACGGCCGGAAACCATTCATGATTTCTACGGCTTCCCGCCGTCGCTGTACGAACTTGAATACCAGCCACCCGGCGCATCCGAGCTGGCGATGGAAGTCGCCCGCCTGATTCCCGGTATCGCCGTCGATACGCAACGCGGGCTCGATCACGGCGCCTGGTCACCGCTGCGCTTCATGTATCCGGCGGCGGACATTCCGGTCATCCAGCTAGCCGTGATGCCACAGGCAAGCGCAGAAGACCACTACCGCCTAGGGCAGGCCCTTCAGGCGCTGACTCATGACGCGGTACTGATTCTGGCCTCGGGCGGACTCACGCACAATCTGCGCGATATCGTGGGCCATGCGGCAGATGGCGAAACACTGCCATATGTCGGCGAATTTCGTGACTGGTTTTCCGGCGCGTTGCAAAGAAACGACCTGACTGCGTTGTTCGACTATCGCCGCCAGGCACCTCATGCGCTGCGCGCCCATCCCTCAGCCGAGCACCTGCTGCCGCTCTATGTTGCTCTGGGTGCTGCGGGTGAAAACAGCGTGATACGTACCGAGTATCGCAATAGCCAGCTGGCAGCGCTGGCGCTCAACGCCTTTGTCTTTGGCACCCACGCCGACAGATCCCGCCCGGCAGGTTCAGGCTTGTAACAGCCCGGCCTGCTCGATGAAGGCGATGATGTCGGGCAGGCCCTGACCAGTCTTCAGGTTGCTGAAAACGAAAGGCCGCTCGCTGCGCATGCGTTTGGCATCGGTCGCCATCACATCCAGCGAAGCCCCGACCATGGGCGCCAGATCGATCTTGTTGATCACCAGCAAATCGGAGCGGGTAATGCCTGGACCGCCCTTGCGCGGAATCTTTTCGCCGGCGGCCACATCGATGACATAGAGCGTCAGATCGGAAAGCTCGGGGCTGAAAGTCGCCGCCAGATTGTCGCCGCCGCTTTCGATGAACACAATGTCCAGTTCTGGGTGACGCTCACCAAGTCGTGCCACGGCCTCAAGATTGATCGAGGCGTCTTCGCGGATCGCCGTGTGCGGGCAGCCGCCGGTCTCGACACCGATGATGCGATCCGGTGTCAGGGCCTGATTGCGGACCAGGAATTGCGCATCTTCCTCGGTGTAAATATCGTTGGTCACCACAGCTATGTTGTAGCGCTCGCGCAAGGCCTGGCACAGAGCCAGCGTCAGCGCCGTCTTGCCGGAACCGACGGGACCACCGATGCCTACCCGCAATGTCTGTTTCATGATCTGAAAAGCCTCGTGTATTGAGTTTCGTGATTGCAGCAGGCGATGGCAAAGCCCGGTGCGAAATTGGAGTAGTCGGCATCCGCCAGTGCCGATGTCCGCTCGACCACCGCCGGAAGGCGTCGGCCGATTTCCAGCAGCAAACGCTGGCCGGCGGCCTGCCCCAGCGGCACGGACTTGAGTGCCGCCATGGTCTGGTTCTCCGCCCAGCTCCAGAGCCAGGCGGTGAGCGCGTCCCTGGCGGGGATCTGCCACACCGCCGCCGCGCACGTCCACGCATAAGGAAAAGTTCCGCGGGACGCAGAGCGCTGGCCCGGCGATACAACCATGGTGTCCAATCGGGATGACGGAAAGTCGCCCAGTTCATTCAACAGGCGCTTCATCGAATAGCCCATCTGCAGAGTCTCTGCGCGCAGTTCCGCAGTTTCTCGGGTCGCCAGATACTCTGCGTCCAGTTCCAGCGCCGACGGCCCATCGTCGGCGGTCCAGGCCTCCAGCATACGCAACAGCAGGGGCGCCTCATAGCGGCCGACATTCCATTCGAGTTGATCGCCGATCCATACCAGCGCCGTTGCTTCATCATTGACCGTGCCGGCTTCGATCGCCCACTCGAGACCCTGCGAATAGGTATAGGCACCGACCGGTAGCGCAGGACTGGCGAGTTGCAGCAGGCGCGCGAGCATCGTTAGCGACGACCGAAGTGATCGTGAATCCGCGGGCCGGTGGTGGCGACCCCGTCATCGGCCTCGTGGCCATGACCGCCATGCGCCCCATAGGCACCGGACTCCGGTTCGAACGGTTCCTCGATCTCGCTTACCGGAAGCCCAAGCCCGCGCACCATCTCGGCCAGCACGTGGTCGCGGGCAAATCTCACACTGCCGGAGAGCAACTCGACGGCAACATGACGATTGCCCAGGTGGTAAGCAGCGCGCGCCAGTTGCAGCGGATCTCCGCTCACGGCTTCCATCAGCATTTCCGGCGCAGCAAGCACCTCGACCACCCGGCCGTCCTTGCCCTGCAACTTGTCGCCACCGCGCAGCACGCTGCCTCGCGGGAGGAACAGTCCGCACTCTTCTCCGGACACCAGGCGCGCGCGCAGACGACTCTTGCAGCGCGCTTCGAAGTGCAATCGCAACTGGTCGGTGGCGCTTGAATCGCCGGTGGCTCGCTGTTCGATCAGCAGCATGTCAGAACAGGAAATAGCGCTGCGCCATCGGCAGCATACTGGCCGGTTCGCAGACCAGCAACTCGCCATCAGCGCGCACGGCATAGGTCTCGGCGTCGACTTCGATCAGCGGCGTGGCGCTGTTATGCAGCATGTCGGCCTTGGTCACCGTGCGGCAGTTTTTCACCGGCTCGAGACGCTTGCCCAGACCCAGCGCTTGCACCGCAGGATTTTTCAGCGCCGCTCGCGAAACGAATGTCAGCGACGTTCTCAGCGCCTTGCCGAAACTGCCGAACATCGGCCGGTAATGCACGGGCTGCGGCGTCGGGATCGACGCATTCGGGTCGCCCATGGCCGCTGCCGCGATCATGCCGCCCTTGAGAATAAGGCTCGGCTTGACGCCGAAAAAGGCCGGCTTCCACAGCACCAGATCGGCCAGCTTGCCGACTTCGATCGAGCCGACGACATGGCCGATGCCCTGGGCGATCGCCGGGTTGATGGTGTATTTGGCGATGTAGCGCTTGACGCGGTAATTGTCGTTCCTGGCGCTGTCCTCCTTCAGCGCGCCGCGTTGCACTTTCATCTTGTGCGCGGTCTGCCAGGTGCGGATGAGGACTTCACCGACCCGGCCCATGGCTTGTGAGTCGGAACTCATCATGGAAAAGGCGCCGAGATCGTGCAGAATGTCCTCGGCGGCAATCGTCTCGCGGCGGATGCGCGATTCGGCGAAGGCGACGTCCTCGGCAATCGCCGGGTCGAGATGGTGGCAGACCATCAGCATGTCGAGATGCTCGTCGATGGTGTTCACCGTGAACGGCATGGTCGGGTTGGTCGAGCTCGGCAGCACATTGGGCATGCCCGCTGCCTTGATGATGTCGGGTGCGTGTCCGCCACCGGCGCCTTCGGTGTGATAGGTGTGAATCGTGCGCCCCTTGAACGCCGCCAGCGTCGCTTCGACGAATCCCGATTCGTTCAGGGTGTCGGTATGGATCGCCACCTGTATGTCCATGCTGTCGGCCACCGTCAGGCAATTGTCGATCGCGGCCGGCGTGGTGCCCCAGTCCTCGTGCAGCTTGAGGCCCATGGCGCCGGCTTCGACCTGTTCACGCGCCGGACCCGGCAGCGACACATTGCCCTTGCCGAGAAAGCCCAGGTTCATGGGGAAGGCCTCGGCGGCGGCCAGCATTGAGTGGATGTGCCACGGCCCCGGCGTGCAGGTGGTGGCATAGGTGCCCGTGGCCGGGCCGGTGCCGCCGCCGATCATGGTGGTGACGCCCGACATCAACGCCTCCTCGATCTGTTGCGGGCAGATGAAGTGGATGTGCGCATCAATGCCGCCGGCGGTGACGATCAGTCCTTCGCCGGCGATGATCTCGGTACCGGCGCCGATGGCGATGCTGACGCCGGGCTGAACATCCGGGTTGCCAGCCTTGCCAATAGCAGCAATCACACCGCCCTTCAAGCCGATGTCAGCCTTGATGATCCCTGCTACCGCATCGATAATCAGCGCATTGGTAATCACCGTGTCGGCCACGTCCTTCGCCAGTTTCTGGCCCTGACCCATGCCGTCGCGAATCACCTTGCCGCCACCGAACTTCACTTCCTCGCCGTGGATCGTGTAGTCCTTCTCGACCTCGATCCAGAGCTCGGTGTCGGCGAGGCGCACACGATCACCGGTGGTGGGGCCGAACATTTCGGCATAGGCTTGCTTAGAGATTTTCATTTCGTCGTCTCCGCTGGGCCGCCCCAAGGAGGCGGCCAATCAATATTCTGGAGCGGGCAAAGCCCGCGAACCGTAATCGCTCCCTTCCTCAGGAAGGGGGGTGGGGGGATGGCCGTCACAGTTTCCCTTGAACTTTGCCCTGGAAGCCATAGACTTTCCGCGCACCTGCGTAGTCGACAAGTTCTACGGTGCGCGTCTGCCCCGGCTCAAAGCGCACCGCCGTACCCGACGCAATGTTGAGCCGCATGCCGCGCGCACTCGTGCGATCGAAGGTCAAGGCATCGTTGGCCTCGAAGAAGTGATAGTGAGAGCCGACCTGTATCGGTCGATCGCCGGTGTTGGACACTTCGACGCTTATCGTGCGACGACCGGCGTTGAGTTCGATCTCGCCGGCCTCGATTTTCATTTCGCCTGGAATCATGGTTTTTCCTCACACAATCGGGTTGTGCACGGTGACCAGCTTCGTGCCGTCGGGAAAGGTGGCTTCCACCTGAATGTCGGGGATCATTTCGGGCACGCCTTCCATGACCTCGTCGCGTCCCAGCAAGGTCGCGCCGTAGCTCATCAGCTCTGCCACCGACTGTCCGTCACGGGCGCCTTCGAGTATGCCGGCGCTGATGAAGGCGACCGCTTCCGGATAGTTGAGTTTTAGACCGCGCGCCTTGCGCCGTTCGGCCAGCAGCGCGGCGGTAAAAATCAGCAGTTTGTCTTTTTCGCGAGGGGTGAGTTCCACAGGTTCTCCTTCCGGGAAGTGCTTGGGCTTAGGTATTCCAGATGCGCGGCACGGCAGCGCTGCGGCCGACAAAAACCGGTCGCAAGTACTGCCAGAGTTCCACAAACCAGTGTCGCGCGGCTTCCGACGAGTGGCCCAGGTAGCGACCGACGAAAAGATTCGGCAGAGCACTGACGCCACATTGTGCCCGGGGTTCCATCGTCGTCACGGCACGACAGGCGCCCAGGATTTCCGCAGAAATGTCTGCGCCTGCGGCAAGCACCGTGCTGCAGACCGTGTAGCCAGCCAACCCTATCGGCGACCCCAGCAATGAGGAGCCGCCGTCGATGATGCCGCGCTCGCGCCACAGCGGCCGACCTTCGACACGAATGTCGGTGGCCAGGCGCAAGATGCCGCGCTCGAAGCGTTCCCCGCTGGCGCGGCGGCCAAAACAAATCGTTTCAACGCCGACAAATCGGGCGCCAGACTCAAGTTCTATCGTGGTGCGCATGCTGGCCTGCGCTCCGGAGAACACGATGCTCTCCTGAGGCAACCACTCCACCGTACCGCCAGCGCCGACTTTCAGGGTCAGCATCTGTTCGGCAAGGGCGCCCGCCGAGCGATACCACTTTCCCGCGCCGGGTGTCGTAAGCAGGGCCTGGGCAGCACTGCCGACATCAACATCAATTTGCAGGCGATCGCCGCCTGCTATTCCGGCGGGCGGATGCAGCACGATGGCGTGACAACTCTCCGGGCCTTCAGGGTAGAGCGGCTTCTGCACGCGCAACGGCCCGCGATGTTGGCGCCGCGCGAGCACCGTCGCCCCCTCGCGCCGCTCGAAGCCGAGATCAAGATGCGCCTGCCAGCAGGATGTGAGCGGTTCGGCAACGTACATTGGCGAATCATAGAGCGTAACGGAGACTGCGGCCAGGAACACCAAGGCTCGCGTGGCTGTGCGCTGGCATCACACCGCAAGGAGTTCGCGCACTCCATCCTTTTCCATATCGACGCCACTGCCGCGTTTGATGATCTCGCCGCGCTCCATCACCAAATAGTGGTCGGCCAGGGCGCGCGCAAAGTCGTAGTACTGCTCCACCAGCAAAATCGCAACTTCACCGGTCGCCGCAACCTTTTGAATCGCATCCTGGATCTCATGGCGTTCGGCGACGGCGCGCGCGGCATCGAGACGCGGCTTGCTGCTGGCGACGACGCGGATGGCCCGCTCGATGTCCTTGATGATCGACGGTTGAATACCCTCGGTCGGCTCATCGAGAATCAGCAGAGTCGGATTCAGCGCCAGCGCGCGTCCGATCGCGAGTTGCTGTTGCTGGCCGCCGGAAAGGTCACCGCCGCGTCGCTTGAGCATGGACTTGAGCACCGGGAACAATTCAAAAATCCGCTCCGGCAACCGACTGCCACGCGGCAGACTGGCCATGCCCATCAGCAGGTTTTCTTCCACCGTCAGGCGCGGAAATATCTCGCGGCCCTGCGGCACGTAACCGATGCCACTGCACACACGGGCATGCGTCGGCTGCCGGGTAATGTCCTTGCCGGCAAAGCTCATCGAGCCGGTTTTCGCCGGCACCAGGCCCATCAGGCACTTGAGCAGCGTCGTCTTGCCGACGCCATTGCGGCCCAGCAGCGTCGTCACCTTGCCGACGGGTACCTCGAAAGAGAGATCGCGCAGAATGTGGCTGCCGCCGTAAAACTGGTTGAGGTGGTCAACGATCAGCATGGAAACCTCAAAATCTTTTTGCCACAGAGGACACAGAGATCACAGAGAGAAACCAAACAGAATTTTGATCTTCTCTGTGTCCTCTGTTGTCTGGCCGCGAAGCGGAATCCCAGGCACGCAACGCGCCTCTGTGGCGAATGGTTTTAGCGTCCAAGGTACACCTCGATCACGCGCTCGTCGTTTTGCACCGTGGCCAGCGGTCCTTCGGCCAGCACCGAACCTTCATGCAAAACGGTCACCAGGCCGCCGAGTTGTTCGATGAAGGCCATGTCGTGCTCAACGACAACGAGGCTGTGTTTGCCGGCCAGCGACTTGAACAGTTCGCCCGTGCGTTCGGTTTCGTCGTCGGTCATGCCCGCCACCGGCTCGTCGAGCAGCAGCAGTTTCGGGTCCTGCACCAGCAGCATGCCGATCTCCAGCCACTGCTTCTGACCGTGCGAGAGCAGGCCGGCATCGCGCTCGGCTTCCTGGTCGAGGCGAATCTGCCGCAAGGTATCGGCAATCTTGTCTCGACTGTCGTCGTCCAGCCAGGCGAACAGGCTGTGGCGCGCGCGCTTGTCGGTCTTCAGGGCCAGTTCGAGATTCTCGAAAACGCTGAGATTCTCGAAAATGGTCGGCTTCTGAAACTTGCGGCCAATGCCAAACTGGGCGATTTCAGCCTCGCGCAGCTTGGTCAGATCGAGTGTCTGGCCGAAAAAGCATCGGCCTTCATCGGGTCGCGTCTTGCCGGTGATGACGTCCATCATGGTCGTCTTGCCGGCACCGTTGGGCCCGATGATGCAGCGCAGCTCGCCGGCAT
>JAIPCS010000146.1 GCA_021738105.1 Sulfuritalea sp. | reverse complement strand
CACCGAACCCAGCATGGCGGCAGCGGTCGGCAGCATCGTCTTCGTGGTGGTGGTGGTCGGCGGACTCGGCTCATTGGGAGGTGCCTTCATCGCCTCGCTATTGATCGGCTGCATCCAGACCTTCTCCATTGCACTGTCGATCTCGGTTACCGATGTCTTTGCCCTGATCGGAATCGCCCTGCCGCAAGGTTCTCAGATTTCACGCTTGACGATCACCCAGCTCGCGCCGGTGCTGCCCTATGTGCTGATGGTCGCGATTCTCATATTCCGCCCGCGCGGCCTGATGGGGTCGAGAGAATCATGAGCTCACATATTGCAGATATTTTTTTCCGACGCAACCGCCTGTTGCTTTGGGGAGGCTGTCTCGCGGTCGCGATTGCTTTGCCCTTCATATTCAAAAGCGGCTTTGTCGTGTCGCTGTTCTGCCAGATGGGCATCATGATGATTTTCGCCCTGTCCTACAACATGCTGCTGGGTCAGACTGGCCTGCTTTCCTTCGGCCACGCGGTTTATTACGGCCTCGGCGCCTTCGTTAGCATGCATACGCTAAATCTGATCGGCAAGAGTGGCGGGCCCATCACCATCGTCCTGCTGCCCATCGTCGGCGCATGCGCCGGAATGCTTGGCGGCGTCGTGCTGGGTTATGTCACGACAAAAAAGGCCGGTACCACCTTTGCCATGATTTCTCTCGGCATTGGCGAACTGGTCGCGGCCTGCGCGCTGATGTTTCCCGGCTTCTTTGGCGGCGAAGGTGGCATCTCGGGCAATCGCGTCATCGGCAAAGAAACTTTTCTGGGTCTGAGCTGGGGACCGCAAATCGAGGTCTACTGGCTGATCGTCGGCTGGGCATTTGTTGCCGCCATCGCCATGTTTGCGCTGACCCAAACGCCGCTGGGCCGCATGGCCAATGCCGTGCGCGACAATCCGGAGCGCGCTGAATTCGTCGGCTACGACACCCAGCGCGTGCGTTACCTGATGCTGATCCTGTCCGGCATCTTCGCCGGCATCGCCGGCAGCCTGAACGCCATCAACTATGAAATCGTGACCGCTGAAGCGCTCGACGCCCACACCTCGGGCGTGGTGCTGTTGATGACCTTTGTCGGCGGGATGGGCTTTTTCTACGGCCCGATGATCGGCGCGATCCTCGTCACCATCATGCAAATAGTGATTGGCGGCCTGACCAAGGCATGGCTGCTGTATTTCGGGCTGTTCTTTCTGTTCATGGTGCTGATGGCTCCGGGCGGCATCGCCAGCGTGATCGCGATCCAGCGCAATCTATGGTTGGCCGGACTGTTCGGACGCATGGTGCCGCATTATCTGGCGGCGGCCGTACCGACCCTGTTGACCGTGTCCGGTCTGGTGGGTCTGATCGAAATGACCTACGCCTTGCTCGCCGGTGAAGGCGTCGGCGCCGGCGACGAGGCGACCGCGGTGCTGGGCACCGAACTTCATCTCAATGCGCCCGGCCCCTGGCTGACCGCTATCGCCATCACCGCCGTCGGCGTCGTGCTCATGCGCTGGATCGGCAAACGCACCGGCAGTGCCTGGAATGCGGCGCTGGCAGAACTTTACGGAGACACGGCATGAGCGCCGCGGCATTGCGTCTGAGCGGCTTGCGCAAGAACTTCGGTCGGACGGAGATCATTCGCGGCGTCGACCTTGAAATTGCGCCGGGTGAGCGCCACGCCATCATCGGCCCCAACGGCGCAGGCAAGTCCACCCTGTTCCATCTGATCAGCGCGCGCCTGCCGGTTTCGGCCGGCAGCATAGAACTCAAGGGCGAGAGCGTGATCGGCCTCAAGCCGTTCGAGATCAATCGCAAGGGACTGTCGCGCAGTTTCCAGATCACCAACATCTTTCACAACCTGTCGGTATTCGAGAATTTGCGCTGTGCCGTGCTCTGGTCGCTGGGTTACCGCTATTCTTTCTGGCATCGGCTGGCAGGCTTGAAGGATGCGCGCCAGCGTGCGGAAACGGTAATGGAGGATATCGGCCTGAGCAACCGGCGCGATACGCCGGCAGGCATCCTGTCCTACGCCGAACAACGGGCGCTGGAAATTGGCATCACCATCGCCAGTGGTGCCGACGTCATCCTGCTCGACGAACCCACTGCCGGCATGAGTAACAGTGAAACCGAAGATGCCGTGGAACTGATCCGTCGTGTCACCGAAGGCAAGACCCTGGTCATGGTCGAACATGACATGGGTGTCGTGTTCGGGCTGGCCGACCGGATTTCAGTATTGGTTTACGGTGAAATCATTGCGACCGACACCCCGGACGCGATCCGTAACAGCGCGGCGGTACAGGAAGCCTACCTTGGAACCCACCCGGCACTGGTTGAAGAGTCATGAGCGACGATACGTCCACACCCATGCTGCAAATCAACGACCTCCACGCCTATTACGGCAAGAGCCACGTCCTGCATGGCGTCAATCTGCATGTCGGGCAAGGCGAAATTGTCTGCCTTCTGGGCCGCAATGGCGTCGGCCGGTCAACCACCGCAAAAGCCGTCATGGGACAGGTGGTCTCTCGCGGCGGCATTCGCCTCAAAGGGCAGAGCATCCTGGGCAGGAAAGCCTATGAAATTGCCCGCTGCGGTATCGGTTATGTGCCGGAAGACCGGTCGATATTCCCGGATCTCACCGTCAAGCAAAATCTCATGCTCGGCATGAAGGACACCAAGGCCGTCGGACGCTGGTCGTTCGACGACATGTATGCGCTCTTCCCGCGACTGAAAGAACGCGAAAACATCCTGGGCGGCGTGCTTTCCGGCGGCGAGCAGCAGATGCTGACCTTGTGCCGTACACTGATGGGCGATCCCGACCTGATCATGATTGACGAGCCGACAGAAGGACTCGCACCAAAAATCGTCGAACAGGTCGGCGAGTTCCTGCTGGAAATCAGAAAGCGCGGCATCTCCATTTTGTTGATTGAACAGAAGCTGGCAATCGCGCTGGACATTTCCGAACGCCTGTATCTGATGGGGCACGGCCGTATCGTCTTCGAAGGCACACCGGACGACCTCAAGAATAACGCCGCCATCCGCAAGGAGTGGCTGGAAGTATGAAACCCGATCATTCAAGCAAGGAGTCAGCATGAGCAGCGCCCCGTACGAATTGAAAGGCAGCACCGCCGTTATTACCCTGAACAACCCGCCGGTTAACGGACTCGGCTACGATTTGCGTTGCGGCATCGTTGCCGGTATCGACAAGGCAGCCGCCGACCCCGCCGTCAAGGCCGTGGTCCTGATCGGGTCCGACCGGGCCTTCTCGGGCGGCGCCGATATTCGCGAATTCGGCTCTCCAAAGTCCTACGCGGAGCCCAATCTGCTGACCGTGATCCGCATTGTCGAAGCCTGCCCGAAGCCGGTCATCGCGGCGGTAGGTGGTGTTTGCATGGGTGGCGGCCTCGAACTGGCGCTCGGCGCGCACTTTCGCGTCGCGCTTGCCAATGCGTCGATCGCCCTGCCTGAAATCAAGCTGGGCCTGTTGCCCGGCGCTGGCGGCACACAACGTATGCCGCGCATCGTCGGAGTGGAAGCCGCGCTTAACCTGATCCTCGCCGGTAATCCGGTATCCGCCGACAAGTTCAAGGGAACGCCGCTGTTCGACGAGTTCATCGAAGGCGATTTGCTAAAGGGTGCCCTCGCCTTCGCTGACACGATTGTTGCTGAAGGCCGTCCGCTGAAGCGCATCCGTGACATCAAGATCAACCACCCGAACCAGGAAGCCTTCTTCCAGTTTTCACGCAACATGGTCAAGGGCGTCGCGGGCCCCTTCCCGGCTCCGTTCAAATGTATCGACGCGGTGCAGGCGGCGCTGACCAAATCCTTCGACGAAGGCATGAAGTTCGAGCGCAGTCTGTTCATCGAAATGATGGGCACACCGGAGTCGCGCGCACTACGCCATGCGTTCAGCGGCGAACGTGCTGCCTCGAAGATTCCCGACGTACCGTCCGATACGCCGACGCGCAAGATCGCCCAGGTTGGCGTGATCGGTGCGGGCACCATGGGTGGCGGCATCACCATGAACTTCCTCAACGCCGGAATTCCGGTGACGATGCTGGAAATGAAGCAGGACGCCCTGGACAAGGGCATCGCCACGATTCGCAAGAACTACGAAAATTCGATGAAGAAGGGCAAGCTGAGCCAGGAAAAACTGGACCAGCGTATGGGCATGCTGAAAGGCACCCTGTCCTATGATGATTTCAAGGATGCCGACCTGATCATCGAAGCGGTCTTCGAGGAAATCGGCGTCAAGGAAGCGGTGTTCAAGAAGCTCGACGAAATCGCCAAGCCCGGCGCGATCCTCGCTTCCAACACCTCGACGCTGGACGTGAACAAAATCGCCAACTTCACCAAGCGCCCACAGGACGTGGTCGGCATGCACTTTTTCAGCCCGGCCAATGTCATGAAGCTGCTCGAAGTGGTGCGCGGAGCGGCCACCGCCAAGGACGTCATGGCAACCGTGATGCAAGTGGCGAAAAAGATCCGCAAGACTGCAGTGGTCTCCGGAGTGTGTGATGGCTTCATCGGCAACCGCATGATCGAGCACTACGGCCGCGTCGCCGGCTTCCTGCTGGAAGAAGGCGCAACCCCGGCACAGGTGGACAAGGCCATGGAAAAGTGGGGCATGGCAATGGGTCCGTTCCGCATGGGCGATCTGGCCGGCAACGATATCGGCTGGGCCATTCGCAAGCGCCGCTATGTCGAGAAGCCCAGCATCCGCTACGCCAAGTTTGCCGACAAGCTTTGCGAACAGGGTCGTTACGGACAGAAAACCGGCAAGGGCTGGTATCTCTATCAGCCAGGCAATCGCAAGGCGATTCCCGATCCGGAAGTCGATAAGATGCTGGAAGACTATCGCAAGGAACTGGGCATCACGCCGCGCAAGATCTCGGACACCGAAATCGTACAGCGCTGCATCTTTGCGCTGGTCAACGAGGGTGCGCGAATTCTCGAGGAAGGCATCGCCGCCCGCGCTTCCGACATCGACATGATCTATCTGACCGGCTACGGCTTTCCGCTGTTTCGCGGCGGCCCGATGCTGTATGCCGACGAGGTTGGCTTGTACAACGTCGCGCGCAGCATGAAGGATTTCGCCGCGACGTCCGGCGACAGCTTCTGGGAACCGGCGCCGCTGATTGCCAAGCGTATCGCCGAAGGAAAGTCCTTAACCTGAAAACCATTAGCCACAGAGGGCACAGAGCACACAGAGAAAATCCATTGGTGTTGTTTTACCTCTGTGACCTCTGCGTCCTCTGTGGCTAAACAAGGAGTTTAAAAATGACTGATGCCGTTATCGTATCAACTGCCCGCACCGGACTGGCCAAATCCTGGAAGGGCGCTTTCAACATGACCCATGGTGCCACGCTCGGCGCGCATTCTGTTAAACACGCGGTATCGCGGGCCGGCATCGAAGCCGCCGAAGTCGAAGATGTGTTGATGGGCTGCGCCACGCCGGAAGGTGCCACCGGTGCCAACATCGCGCGCCAGATCGCGCTCGCCGCCGGCCTGCCGGTGACGGTTCCGGGCGCCACCGTCAATCGTTTCTGCTCCTCGGGTCTGCAGACGATTGCCATGGCCGCCCAGCGCATCATCGCCGGTGAAGGCGACATCTTCGTCGCCGGCGGCGTCGAGAGCATTTCCTGCGTGCAACAGGAATCGAACCGCCACATGATCGCCGATCCGTTGCTGCTCAAGATCAAACCCGAAGTTTATTGGAGCATGCTGCAGACTGCCGAACAGGTCGCCAAACGCTACAAGATTGGCAAGGATCGCCAGGATGAGTATGGCGTGAACAGCCAGCTACGAGCCGCAGCGGGCCGCGTCGCCGGCAAGTTCGACGACGAAATCGTGCCCATGACTGTCACCATGGGCGTAGCCGACAAGGCGACCGGTGCGCTGATGACGAAAGAAGTCACCATCGCCGCCGATGAAGGCATCCGCCCCGACACGACACTGGAAGGCGTCTCGAAGATTCGCTCGGCAATGCCCGGTGGTGTCATCACCGCCGGCAACGCCAGCCAGTTTTCCGACGGCTCATCCGCTGCCGTGGTGATGAACGCGAAAGTCGCCGAACAAAAAGGACTGACACCGCTCGGCATCTTCCGCGGCTTCGCGGTGGCCGGCTGCGAGCCCGATGAGATGGGCATCGGTCCGGTCTTCGCCGTACCGAAATTATTGAAGAAAGCCGGCCTCACTGTCGCCGATATCGACCTCTGGGAACTCAACGAGGCCTTCGCCGTGCAGGTGCTCTTCTGCGCAGATACGCTCGGCATCCCGATGGACAGGCTCAACGTCAACGGCGGCGCGATCGCCGTCGGCCACCCTTACGGTGTTTCCGGCGCCCGCCTGGTCGGCCATGCGCTGATCGAGGGCAAGCGTCGCGGCGCGAAACTGGTGGTGGTCACCATGTGCATCGGTGGCGGCCAGGGTGCGGCTGGGTTGTTCGAGGTGGTTTAGAACCGAAAAGCAGCCACAGAGGGCAAAGCGATCACAGAGGTATTGCGAAGCCCTTTGGTTTTCTCTGTGTACTCTGTACCTTCTGTGGCTGATAGATTTTCTTGAAAGGAATTCCAATGAGCGTCAAACAACTCTTCGATCTCACCGGCAAGGTCGCGATCATCACCGGCGGCTCGCGCGGCCTCGGCTTGCAAATGGCCGAAGCCCTCGGCGAAATGGGCGCGAAGCTCGCCATCACGGCGCGCAAGGCTGACGAACTGGCGGATGCGAAAGCCCACCTCGAAAAACAGGGAGTCGAGGTGTTGACGATCACCAACGATCTATCGAAATTTGACCAGATCCCCGCCCTCGTCAGCGCCGTGCTCGATCACTACGGCAAGATCGACATTCTGGTGAACAACGCCGGTGCCACCTGGGGTGCCCCGGCAGAGGACTTCCCCGATGCTGCCTGGATGAAGGTCATCAATCTCAATGTCAACGGCATGTTTTTCCTCACCCGCGAAGTCGGCAAGCGCGCCTTCATTCCGCAAAAGTCGGGGAAAGTGATCGTGACTGCCTCGATTGCCGGCTTGCGCGGCAATCCACCGGACATGCAGACGATCGCCTACAACACCAGCAAAGGTGCCGATGTGAATTTTGTGCGTGCTCTGGCGGCGGAATGGGGCAAGTACAACATCAACGTCAACGCCATCTGTCCAGGCTTCTTTCCCTCGAAAATGGCCAGCGGCCTAATGGAAATGCTCGGCGACAAGATTATTGCCGGCACGGCCCTGGGTCGCATCGGTGGCGAAGAGGACCTCAAGGGTACGGTGGTGCTGCTCGCCTCCGATGCCGGACGTCACATCACGGGGCACGCACTTCCGGTCGACGGCGGGAGCCTGAGCTTCTAGTCACGATGTCGGATTTTTTCGGCCTTTCGGTTCCCTTTCTCAAACATCTCGGCGTCAAGGCCGAGATGGCCGAAGGTGGACGCTCGCGCATCTCGCTCGAACTGCGCCCGGAAATGCTCAACAGCTTCGAAGTTTCCCATGGCGGCGTGATCATGACCATGCTCGATGTCGCCATGGCTGTCGCCGCACGTACTTCACATGAACATGTTGGCGGCGTGATGACCGTCGACATGTCGATCAGCTTCCTGCGTTCGGCGAAGGGGCGCATCGTCGCCGAAGGAAAACTGTTGCGCGGCGGCAGTTCGTTGCACTTTTGCGAGGGCGAAGCCTTTGACGAGAGCGGCGAACTCGTAGCCAAGTCGCTGGGCACTTTCAAGCTGCGTCGCGAAAGCCGGAAAGCGGAACAGGCCAGCTAAAGACGCCGTGCCACCAGCGCCGACTTTTGCAGTTCAATACAATACGACAACGGGTATTACCATGGAAAAAAACCAGCAAATCGTCCTCGCCAACCGCCCAACCGCCTGGGTCGAGGAAAGCAACTTCCGCCTGCAGGAAACCGATATTCCCGAACCTGGTCCCGACCAGGTCCTGGTCAGGAACCGCTGGCTGTCGCTCGACCCCTACATGCGCGGGCGCATGTCGGAGGCCAAGTCCTACGCCAAGTCGGTGGAGATTGGCGAAGTCATGGTGGGCGGCACGGCGGGCGAAGTCATCAAGTCCAATCACCCAAAATTTGCGGTCGGCGATACCGTGGTCGGTGCGTTGGGCTGGCAGACTTGGGCCGTCGCCGACGGCAACGCTTTGCAGAAAGTCGATGCCAGCGCCGTGCCGCTTTCCGCCTACCTCGGCGCACTCGGCATGCCCGGTGTCACCGCCTGGGTCGGCCTGATGGACATTTGTGCACCGAAGGCCGGTGAAACCGTGGTGGTCACCTCGGCATCCGGTGCGGTAGGCAGCGTGGTGGGTCAACTGGCGAAGATTCACGGCGCACGCGCGGTGGGCATCGCCGGTGGCGCAGAGAAATGCAGCTATGTGGTCGACGAACTTGGCTTCGACTCCTGTATCGACTACAAGGCCGGCAATCTGCGCGGCGACCTCAAGACGGCAACGCCCAAGGGTATCGACTGCCT
>JAIPCS010000145.1 GCA_021738105.1 Sulfuritalea sp. | reverse complement strand
TGCAGCGCGAGAAGGTGACGGTGATCGCGGCGGTGGTACCGCTGATTTCCAACTGGCTCAATTCACCGGTGTCCGAAAACTACGATGTTTCCACGCTCAAGGTGATCCAGAACGGCGGTGCGCGGCTTGCGCCCGAGTTGCGCAGCCGCCTGCTCGAGCGCTTCGGCTGCCTGCCGCAGGAAATATATGGCACGGCCGAGGGCCTGATCAACATGGTACCGCTGGATTCCCCGCAAGATCTGCTGCTCACCAGTTCCGGCGTACCGGTCTGCGATGACGACGAGATCAAGGTGCTCGATGACGACGGCAACGAGGTGCCGGATGGCGAACCCGGCGAACTCGTTACGCGCGGTCCATACACGATACAAGGCTACTACCGTGCTCCGGAAAAGAACGCCGAGGCCTTCACCGCGGATGGCTTCTACCGCATGGGCGACATCGTGCGCAAGCAGGGCCGTCATGTATTTACCGAAGGGCGGCGCAAGGATCTGATCAATCGTGGTGGCGAAAAGATCAGTTGCGAGGAAGTCGAAAACCTGATTTTCGGTCACCCCAAGGTCAAGAGCGTGACACTGGTGGCGATGCCCGATCCCGTGTTCGGCGAGAAGGCCTGTGCTTTCGTCATACCCCGGGAGGGTGAAACCCTGGATTTCGACGAGTTGATAGCTTTCCTGCGTCACCAGAAGATCGCCAGTTTCAAACTGCCGGAGCGGCTCGAAGTGGTCAATGAGTTTCCCTTGAGTCCGGTGGGCAAGATTCTCAAGCGGCAGCTTCGCGAAATGATCGCGGCCAGGATCGGAAATGAAAAACTGGGTGACCGGTCATGAAGATTCGCGTTATTGGTGGCGGACCGGCGGGGCTGTATTTCGCTTCGTTGATGAAACGCGAGAATCCCGCGCACGATATCGTGGTTTTTGAGCGCGGACCGCGCCACGCGACTTGGGGCTTCGGCGTGGTGTTCTCGGACCGCGCGCTGGAATTCTTGCGCGCCGATGACGAAACCATGTACCGGCTGCTCACCCCGCTGATGGAAACCTGGCCCAATCTCACCATCGTGCACAACGATGCGAGGATTCCGATTGCCGGTAACGGCTTCGCCGCCATTGGCCGGCTGGAACTCCTGAGCCAGCTCTACGCCCACGTCGAGTCGCTGGGGGTGAAGATCGAGTTCGACTGTGAGATTTCCTCGCTGGCCGACACAGCCCGGCTGGGCGGCGCAGATCTTGTCGTTGCCGCCAATGGAGCCGCGTCCTGGGTACGCAACGAGAACGAGGATCGATTCGGCACGCAAAGCCAGCTGCGCAGCAACCGCTTCATCTGGTACGGCACCAGCCAGGTGTTTGACAGCCTGTCGCTGACCTTTCGTGCTACCGAACACGGCGTATTTTGCGCCCACCATTATCGCTACAGCCCGCATATGAGTACCTTCCTGGTCGAAGTTACGGATGAGACATGGCAGCGCGCGGGATTTTCCGGCATGAACGAGCAGCAGACGATTCATCTTTGCGAGCGGGTTTTCGCCAGAGATCTAGACGGCCAGCCGATACTTTCCAACAAGTCCTGGTGGCGCCAGTTTCCTGCGATCACGAACCGGCAATGGAGTTTCGATAATGTCGTGCTGATGGGCGACGCCCTGCGCACAGCGCATTTTTCCATCGGCTCCGGCACCCGATTGGCCATGGAAGATGCGATCGCCCTGTGGAAGGCTCTGCGCGATACCGCCGGCGTGCCCGAAGCTCTGGTGCTCTATCATGAGCGACGCATGCCGCCGATGAAGAAGATTCTGGATGCCGCCAATACCAGCATTGGCTGGTATGAAAAAATGGATGAATTGATGGCCTTGCCGCCTATCGATTTTGCCTACAGCTACATGACGCGCACCGGGCGTGTCGACCACGCTGAAATCCGCCGTCGCGACCCGTCGCTTGCACGCGCATACGAGGCCAGTCATCCCGGGATTGCCTAGGCGTTGGAGGACGTTTTTTCTTGACTGGCGAACAGTTAAAGTCTACTGTATACGGTATCCATTAATTGAATTTTTACAGGCAAATCAGAAATTTCCAGGAGAACCCTCTCGTGACCAAGCCAGGCGAAGCCAAGCTCAACCATTTGTTCCAACCGGGGCGGATCGGCAAATTTGAAGTCAAGAACCGCATCAAGTACGGGGCCTGTTGCGTCTCGAATTACAACGGTCGCGACGGCACCATTACGCCGCGCGAACTGGCGCGAGTGCGGGTAATAGCCGGCACCGGTTGTGGCCTGATCACCAATCAGGGCGCTTATCCCGATGCCCTGGGCGAGGGTAAATCCTACTTCCGCCAGATCGCCATCCACGACGACAAGTTTCTGCCGCAGTTCGAAATGATCGCCCGCTACATCCACGATGCAGGCGCCATGGCCATGCAGCAAATCCTGCATGCCGGTCGCTACGGCGGCATTGACCTGGGCTATTGCGTACAACCCTCTGTGGTTCCGCAGACCCTGCCGCACTTTCGTCCGCCGCGCGAGCTGACCAAGGAGCAGATCAAGGTCGTCATTGAGCAACACGCCGATGCCGCCAAGCGTGCGATTCGCGCCGGCTTCGACGGCACTGAGATCACCAGTTTCATGGGCTACCTGCTGGCCAATTTCAATTCCCGCTTTACCAATCAGCGCACCGACGAATATGGCGGATCGGTCGAGAACCGTGGTCGTTTCATGCGCGAACTGATCGATGCCATCAAGCAGGCCACGCCTGACAATCCCCTTTCGGTGCGACTCAACGGCGCCGAACTGATGGACCGCTGGGGCGGCAACACCCAGGACGAATCCTTCGAACTCATGCAGCAGGCTGTCGATTGCGGCGTGGACATGATTTCCGTCACGGTCGGCTGGCAGGAGGCTCCCGAGTCCTCCTTCGGTCGCGATGTCGAACCCGGCTACTGGAACTTCCTCTCTGAAAAAGCCAAGAAGATGTTCCCCAACGTGCTGGTCGCTTTCGGCAACCGCCTGCCCGATCCGGCCATGGCCAACGAATGCATTCGCGATGAAGTCTTCGACTACTGGGAAGTCTGTCGCCCGCTGTTGGCCGACCCGGAAATGATCCACAAGGCTGCCGAAGATCGCATGGAAGAAGTCCGCCCCTGTATCGGTTCGCTCAATTGTCTGTCGCGCCTGTTCCGCGACCTGCCCTACACCTGCACCATGAACCCGATGCTCGGGCATGAGGTCGAGCCCGAGTACCACGTCACCGAAGCCACCGAAAAGAAACGCATCATGGTCATCGGTGCCGGCCCGGCCGGCATGGAGGCGGCGATCACCGCCCGCCGTCGCGGACATAGCGTGACGGTATTCGACAAGGCCGACAAGATGGGCGGCAATCTCGCCGCTTACGCCGCCAACGATCTGGCGCGGCCCGCGGACCTGCAAAGCGTGATCGACTACTACGGCGTGATGGCGAAAAAACTTGGCGTCGAAGTGCGTCTGAACACCGATGCCAATGCCAAGTTCATGCGCAGTGTGCTGCACGAATACGACGTCTGTATCGTCGCCGCCGGATCGCGCACCGACATGGCCGTGTTCCAGTATCTCGAAGGTGCCGACCTGCTGATCGATGCGCTGGAAGTGGCCCATGGTCGCGTCAAGACCGGCAAACGCGTGGTAATGATCGGTGGCGGCATGATCGGCCTGACCATCTCCGAATTCCTCGCCAAGGCCGGCCACGAAGTTACCGTGATCGAGAAAGAAAAGCGCATCGGCGGCGACATCATGCCGACCTTCAAGTGGCGGCATACCGCCTGGGTGGATGAGCTGGAAATCAAGACCGTGACTCTGGCGCAATTGGTCAAGGTCACCCCGGAAGGTGCGACGGTGAAGACGCCCAAGGGCGAACAGTTCATCCCCTGTGATAGCGTGATTGTCTCCAGCCCGCGCAAGGCCAACCACGACCTGTTCTACGAATTTCAGTGGATGGTCGACGAGCTACACGGCGGCGGCGACGCCACGGTGCCGCGCGGACTCGATCAGGCCATCCAGGAGGGGTATCGCCTAGGCGTCAGGATTTAATGCATTAGTCCCCGCCTGCGGGCGGGGAACGTTTGCGGAATACTCATTACGGAGTTATGGCATGCCGTACAGCGCCCACATCGACAGCTTCACTCGTGACAATCTTCCGCCCGAGTCGGAACAGCCGGAATTTCTCTTTGAACTTCCCGAACTGAAATTTCCCGAGCGCTTGAACTGCGCCGTTCCGCTACTCGACCAGCATGTTGCCGAAGGTCGGGGCGATCGCCTGTGCATCCAGGCGCCGAATGTGCGCTGGACCTATGCCGACCTGCAGGAGCGGGCCAATCGCATTGCCAATGTGCTGGTCAAGAACATGGGCCTGGTTCCCGGCAACCGTGTTCTGCTGCGGGCACCCAACAACCCGATGATGGCGGCCTGCTGGTTTGCGGTGATGAAGGCGGGCGCCGTGGCAGTGGCCACCATGCCTCTGCTGAGGGCCAAGGAACTCAAGCACGTCATTGCCAAGGCCAAAGTGAGCCACGCGCTGTGCGACCTGCGTCTGGCCGAAGAACTGAAGCTCGCTGCGGCCGAGTCGCCGGAACTCGTGCATATCCGCTACTTCAACGATAGCGGAGCCGAGGGACTGGAGTCGGCAATGGCGACGCAGTCCACCAGCTTCGATACGGTTGACACGGCGCGTGACGATACCTGCGTGCTCGCGTTCACTTCTGGCACCACCGGCCAACCCAAGGCCACCATGCATTTTCATCGCGACGTGATGGCGTCCTGCGTGTGCTGGCCGCCTCATGTTCTGCGTCCGGTGGCCGAGGACATTTTCATGGGCACACCACCGCTGGCCTTTACCTTCGGCCTTGGCGGATTACTGCTGTTTCCGCTCAGTGTGGGCGCCTCGACCGTGTTGCTGGAGCAGGGTGGGCCACAAGATTTGCTTGATGCCATTGCCAAATACCAGGCGACCATCCTGTTTACCGCACCGACCTCGTATCGGGCGATTGCGCCGTTGGCCGGGTCCCTGCGCAACAGCAGCTTGCGCAAGTGCGTTTCGGCGGGCGAGGCGCTGCCCGGAGCCACACGCGACTTGTGGCGGGAAGCGACCGGCATCGAGATGATCGACGGCATCGGTGCCACGGAACTGATGCATATTTTCATATCAGCGGACGAAGCTCATGCCCGCTCCGGTGCTACCGGTATCGCCGTTCCCGGCTATGTCGCCTGCGTCATGGACGATGCCGGCAATCCCCTACCGACAGGCGAGGTCGGCAATCTGGCGGTGAAAGGTCCTACCGGTTGCCGTTACCTCGCCGATGAACGTCAGGCCAAGTATGTGCGGGATGGCTGGAACTACACCGGCGATGCCTACTCGATGGATACCGACGGCTACTTTCACTACCATTCCCGCACCGATGACATGATCATTTCCGCGGGCTACAACATTGCCGGTCCGGAAGTCGAGGACGCCTTGTTGCGTCATCCCAAAGTCGCCGAGTGCGGCGTTGTTGGTGCCGCCGACGAAGAGCGCGGGCAGATCGTCAAGGCGATTGTCGTGCTGCGTCCGGACAACGAGCCCTCGCCGGAACTGATCAAGGAATTGCAGGACTTCGTAAAACAGGCGATTGCACCCTACAAGTACCCGCGGCGCATCGAGTTTGTCAGCGCTCTGCCGCGAACCGAGACAGGCAAACTGCAACGCTTCAGACTCAGACAAAACGATCAAGGAGAGCATTGATGAGAAAATTGAGCCCCCCCGGCTGGATGGAAGCCAAAGGCTACAGTCACGGCGTTGTCGCTCCACGGGGACAGCTCGTATTTGTCGCCGGGCAGGTGGGATGGGACGGCCAGTGTACGTTTCACGCGGACGATCTGGTAGGGCAGGCCGAGCAGGCCCTGAAAAATGTCGTCGCCATTCTGGCAGAGGCGGGCGCAAAGCCGGAGCACATTGTTCGCATGACCTGGTACCTGGGCGACAAGGATGAATACGATAAGTCGCAGAAAGCGCTGGGCCGCGTGTTTCGCGAGATCATCGGTAGCTACAACGCGGCCATGACCGCGATACAGGTGGCGGGTTTCGTTGAGGTGGGTGCCAAAGTCGAGATTGAAGTGACCGCGGTGATTCCCGACGCATGAGACTGGATGAGTCGACCTGGCGTCAGGTGCTGGCGGTATTGCCCGAAGGCGAGAGCGACACGGATGGGGCGTTGGCAGTGGCCTTTATCAATTCGGACGACTACGCATTGAAGTGTGGGTCGGCCTGGCTGTGGTGGCCGGGTAATGTCAGACCCGATCGGCATTGCGATTTCGATGGGCAATTTCCGGCGGAATGGGGAATGATTCTGGTCATGAGCGAAGCGGCTCTGGAGACTGTTTGTGCCGAAGGCGAATCAAGCATGGCCGGTCTGGTGCGTCGGCTTCAGATCAAACCCTTTCTCCTCAAACAGAGGGGCGAACTGGAAGCTGCCGGTATCCTCGAGTTTATTGAATCACTGGAATTGGCAACACCCAAACATTGATGATGACAGCCACTGATGAAATGTTCGGCGATGTTGCCGTTTGGCAGAAAATGCTGGAGCGATACCGCGAGCTGTTTCTGGAAATGGAACAGGGATCCCGCATCGGCTTCGTTTCACGCGAAGCCTCGGGCATTCTTCCCGGCAAGCACCTTGAAGGGGTGCAAGTCGCCAAAGAAGTATCGATGCTGGCATGGCAGTTGGAAGAGAGCGGCATGTCGGCACGCATCGAACGCTTCGCGGGTATGGCATCGACCAAGGTCGATCTGCTGCTGGTGGCGGATGAGGAAGCCATGGAAACCATGCTTGAAAAACTGGACGGAGACGTCCCGAGCGCGATGAAACGCCTGATCCGGCGCGGCCGCATCATGTTCTTTTGTTTCAAGAACAAGGCCCAGCTGCAGGACGCCGGCTACGAGGATTTTCTCGACTCTCTCGGCCTGGCGTTCCTGGGAGCGTGTCGATGATTTTCAACAACCCCAGAGGCGCACCGGAACTGGCGTGTGATCACTGTGGTTGCCGCTGGGTCGATCGGACCAACGGCAACCATTGCTACGAATGCGGCAGTGAAATTCCCGATGCCTCCGTTGAGGAATTCCAGCGTGCCCTGCTCGAATTTTCCGCCAATGCGACGGCGCGGGCCGCGGATATTGAGAAGACGTCGGACAAGGAGTAGCGCGGTAGTGCTCCAGTATGAGTCCGTGTTCAGGACGCTGTTGGGGAGCGCATTTCTCCAATCGTGAAGTGGTTACGTCAGAATCGGCGATTGACGGCTACAACCGGCGTCAGGCACACTCTTGGAAAGCTGGTCGGATGTCCTATCCTTCACGAGGAGCCCAAGGTAGATGGAGCAAGTAGCTGAAGTTGGCATAGAGAAGTACGAAATCACCCGAGAGCTCGGCCGAGGCGCGACGAGCATTGTTTACCTTGCCTACGACACGTTCAACGATCGCGAGGTGGCGATCAAGGTCTTCAAACCGGAGATCCTGTCCGACACCGAGCATGGCAATACCTACCGCAAGCTGATCGCCAACGAGGCCGCCCTGGCCGGTCGCCTCAACCACCCGCACATTGTCAGCATCTACGATGCGCTGCTGGGCCGCGACGACGGCTATATCGTCATGGAATACGTGCAAGGCGAAACACTGGAAAAGTTCGGCCATGTCGAGAACTTGCTGCCCGTGGACAAGGTGATCGAGATCGCCTTCAAATGTGCTCTGGCGCTCGATTTCGCCAGCCGCAACGGCATCATCCATCGCGACATCAAGCCCGCGAACATCATGCTTTGTGAGGATGGTGCAGTGAAGATCGCCGACTTCGGTGCCGCGATTCTGGCGAAGAACGACGAGACGCAACTGACCGGGGTCGGCTCGCCCGCCTATATGTCGCCTGAGCAGGTCAGAAACGACACCCTCAGCTACCAGACCGACATCTATTCTCTGGGTGTAGTGATGTACAAACTGCTCACCGGCCGCCTGCCCTTCGAAGCCGACACCAACTACGGACTGACCCACAAGATACTGAACGAAGACCCGCCCAGCATCCGTACCCATCGCCCCGCCTTGTCGGCGCGACTGGCCGACATCGTGACCAAGGCCTTGCGCCGGAACACGCCGGAGCGGCATGCCAACTGGCGCGAGTTCACCGAGGACCTGTCGACCATCGCCGAGCTGGATCTGCCACAACAAGCCGATTCCGAGACCCAGCGCTTCAACATGCTGAAGGCGCTGCCGTTCTTTCAGGACTTCAGCGAAATCGAGCTCTGGGAAGTGCTGCGCATCAGCATCTGGGGGCGCGTGCCGTCCGGCACTTTTCTGGTCGACGAGGGGACCAGGGGCAATTTCTTCTTTGTCATCGCCGATGGCAGTGTGCGCGTGATCAAGGGTGACAAGAAGCTGAGCACCCTGGGCAAGGGACATTGTTTTGGGGAGATGTGCTACATCCGGGAGGGCGCGCTGACGCGCACCGCCACCATTGTGGCCGACATGCCCGTCACCCTCTTCAAGATCAAGGCAGACTCCCT
>JAIPCS010000144.1 GCA_021738105.1 Sulfuritalea sp. | reverse complement strand
GGCACGTTTGACCAGTGCTGCACTGCCTTCAAAGCCCAGCACATGTGCGCCCAACCGCGCGATCGGTAGCGAAAAGTTGCCAAGACCGCAGAAGAGATCGGCGATTCGCTCACCCGGTTGCGGTTTCAAGAGCGCCATCGCACGTCGTACCAGCATTCGATTGACGCCGTGGTTGACCTGGGTGAACTCGGTGGGGTGAAACAGCAACTCCAGATTGAAATCCGGCAGTTCATAGCTCAGCATGGGAGCATCAGCCGGATGGAACAGGGTGACGGTTTCCGGCCCTTTGGATTGCAGGTACCAGATGATCGCATGCGCATCTGCAAAACCCCTCAGGCGATCCAGATCATCTGCTGTCAGCGGCTCCAGATGGCGCAGCAACAACACTATTCTCTCCCCACCAACCGCAACCTCGATTTGCGGCATGCGATCCGGCAGCGACATGCCATCGATCAACCGCTTTAGCGCAGGTATCAAATTCGATACTTGAGGGGGTAGTACCGCACATGAGTCCATGACGGCCACGTAACTGCTGTGCTTTTCCCGAAAGCCGACCAAGGTCCCTCCTTTGTTGGCGACATGCCGTACCGACAATCTGGCGCGAAGGCGATAACCTGAGCCCGCGCCCGCAATTGGGGGAATGATTTGCTCGGGGCGAACTCGGGCGATATGCCACAAAGCATCTTCAAGTACTCGCTGCTTTGCCGCTGTCTGACCCGCCAGATTGAGGTGCTGCATCGAGCAGCCACCGCAAATTCCAAAATGAGGACACGGCGCAACGACCCGTTGACTTGAATCTTTGATCACACTCAGCGCATGGGCTTCTTCGTAATTTTTTTTACGCCGGTGACTTGTGTATTCAACTGTTTCGCCAGGCAATGCGCCCTCAATAAATATCACCTTGCCATCAACATGGCTAACGCCCCGCCCGTCGTGGTCGAGGGATTCAATGTCTGCAAATGGCATGTGCTGGAGGTGCCTGTAAAAAGGGGCTGATTATAATCGGCTGACCCGACCCTGCAGCTCAGCCAAGCAGGGGCCGCAGCTTGTCCGTCGTCGATCCGCGGCAAAGGCTGGTATGCCATCCGGAATTGTGCAAAACTCCTGTTATGAATCCAGTCTATACCCTGCTTACCAGCGAAGCCGCGTATCGTCAGGCCTGTGACGCAGTGCTGGGAAAGGCAACCCATCAGGTTCTGGTCTTTGATCGCGATCTTTCCAGACTGCGAATGGATGAGCAGGCACGACTTGAGGCGTTGGCCAGCTTTCTTCGAGCCGGTGGCGCGCGCCGGATCCGGATTGTGTTGCACGACCCGGGCCCGCTGGAGCGCAATACATCGCGCCTGATGCAATTGATCCAGCGTTACTCGCACCTCATCGAGATAAGACAAACTCCGGATAGCATGCGGCATCTGGCCGATACCCATGTGATCGTCGACGAAGGACACGGCGTGAGGCGTTTTCATGTCGACCAGCCACGTAGTGCACTCATACTGGACGACCCCATTGCGATTCATCCGTGGCGCAAGCGTTACGAAGAGCTCTGGATGCTCTCAACTCCCTGTTTGAGAATCAATACCACCGGTTTGTAAATTATCGTCATGGGGTGCGGCCCGGACCCATCAACTTTTGGAGCGAAAATTAACGATCGCTTTGACCAGTCCGCGTCACAGATCTCGCCAATCAAAACCCTCGCCCTGGCTGGCGATGCCGATCCAGTCTTCTTCGCAATCAAGCACCCCGGCCAATGCGGCCTGCGCCAATGCCGGAGAGTTGTTCTCCTCTGAAAGGTGCGCAGCCACAACATGATGCAAGTTTGAGGACTTCACGTTCGCGAGTAAAAATGCGGCGGCTGCGTTATTGAGGTGACCCCAGGCACCGCCAATCCGACGTTTAAGCGCAGGAGGGTAACTTCCCTCGTTCAGCAAGGCTTCATCGTGATTGCACTCCAGAACCAGAGCGTCACATCCGCTGAGCATGGCCACCATGTGCGCAGTGACATGGCCGGCATCTGTCAGAACACCAAGCCGTTTGGCCCCATCGGTGAGTACAAACTGCACTGGCTCGCGCGCGTCGTGCGGTACCGGAAAGGCCTGCACGGAAATGTCCCCCATTGAAAACGAGTCGTGACTGTCGATCAGAGTGACACGTGCATCCCCGCCACTTTCTCGCGATGCAGACATCGTTCCATGCGTCATTGTCACCGACCAGTTGAAACGCCGCGCACAGGCAAAGGCACCGCCGAGATGATCGGAATGTTCATGGGTGATTAGTACGGCGTCGATGGTGTCGGGCGCAATGCCCAGTCGCCCGAGTCTCCGCAACATCTCGCGCGGTCCAAATCCCGCGTCTATCAGCACTCGGGTATTACCCGCCTCAACCAGCAAGGCGTTGCCTCGGCTACCGCTACCGAGGGAGGCAAAACGCACTGCTCAGCTCCCCCTACTTCAGCTGTTCGTGCAATAAGCCGAGAATGCGTCGTGAAGTATCCGATCGGTCGACGCCTCCCTCTCGGGTCAGCACCTGCACCGTTGTGGATTCGCCGCTTGCCTTGACGTGAATCCGATACTGGGATTGATTCGGTTTGGAATCAGAGCTGCCCTTCCAGAACATCAGTTTGGAAAGAAAGCCTTTGCTTTCGCCTTTTTTGTTGTCCGTATCGGGATCGATATAGCGCACGAAGTACAGTCCCTGCGAGCGATCGCGATCTTCCACGGTAAAACCGACCCGATCCAACGCCAAACCCACACGGCGCCATGCCCGATCAAAGGTCTCCTCCATCAGCAGGGCGCCAGCTCCGTCACTGGCTCGAGAAAGTTTTGCACGATCTTGCCTCTGCTCAGCCGCCACCATGGTCTTGGCGCGCGACTCTTCGACGCCCAGGCGCACCATCAAGCGCCGCAGCATCTCGGCTTCGAGTTCCGGGTCCGCCGGACGCGGCTGCCACCGGGTCTCGGATTTACCTTCATTTACATAGATCTCGTACATGCCGCGATGGCTGATATAGATTTCGACCGTACCGGCTTTCAATCCTTTTTCCAGACGAGTACGGAACTTGTCACGCTCCGCCGTCGAATAAAGACTGTCGAAAACTTTTCCGAGGCTGCCTCGAATGAAGTCTTGTGGAAGCTTGGCGCGATTTTCGGCCCAGTCGGTTTCCATGATGCCGGCTTCGGGCAACTCGACGTTAACCAGGAAACCGAGTTCCTGCCAGAATTCCTTGATCTGGGGCCAAATATTCTCCGCAGAACCGGCAACCACCAGCCAGCGCTGTGTTCCCGAACGCTCGACACGCATCTTGTCGACCTGTGGCAGCACCTCCTGCGCCGTCGTAGTGCGGGTCTGGCCTGACCGTTCATTCGAATAAGCCGAAAACGTGGCAGTTCCCTTGCTGGTGGAAACATCGGGTACCGCATAGCGCTCGTCTCGACTCTGCTGGGTCAGATCTGGCGGGACTTCAAGCGGGGGCAGCTTTCCGGCAGATTTGTATTCAATTTTCTTGGATTCCGGAAGGATGCTGCCGCCGCAACCGGCCAGTACGCCGACAAGCAATATCGCAGTAATCCATGGGCGCAACGATAATGATGAATGATTCATTGTGTATCGATTTCCCTGTTAATGAACGATGCCCGCTTCACGCATCGCGACTCGCACACGCTCATGGAATTCCGGCGACAGCTGAGTCAGCGGCAAGCGAATACCGCCACCGATCAATCCAAGCTGCTGAGCCGCCCACTTCACAGGAATCGGATTCGCCTCATGAAACAGATTTCGATGCAGATCCAGCAGGCGAAAATTCAACTCTCGCGCGGTCACCAGGTCACCCGTGATCGCGGCTTCGCACATCTGGTGCATAAGGCGCGGTGCCACGTTGGCAGTAACGGATATGGAACCCTTGCCACCCAGAAGCATCAACGCGATTGCCGTCGCATCGTCACCGCTATACACGCTGAAATCTGCCGGCGCTCGCTTGAGCAAATCCGATCCGCGTTCGATATTGGCGGTGGCGTCCTTGATGCCTGCGATATTGTGTATCTGAGCCAATCGCAAGGTGGTGTCAGTCGCGAGGTCAGCCACGGTACGTCCCGGTACGTTGTACATGATCATCGGCAGATCCACAGCTTCGGCAATTGCCTTGAAATGCTGATAAAGACCTTCCTGAGTCGGCTTGTTGTAATAGGGAACAACCGACAAGTGCGCGTCGGCCCCAGCCTGCCTGGCAAACTGAGCCAGTTCGATGGCTTCCGTCGTGGAATTGGCTCCGGTTCCTGCTATCACTGGAATGCGACCGCCAACATGCTTCACCGTCGTCTCGATCAGGGTGCAGTGCTCTGCATAATTTACCGTCGGCGATTCTCCCGAGGTGCCAACGACTACGATGCCGTCCGATCCCTCGGCAATATGCCAATCAAGCAAGCGCTGCAAGCCCGGCAAGTCGAGCGAACCGTCATCCTGCATCGGTGTAAGTATCGCGGGAATGGAGCCTTGTATGGTCTTCATGATGTTATCCAGAGCAGAATGCCGAGATCGGCAACCAGATAAGTGCTAAAAAAGTGAATTCTAACTGATGGTCGCCCCACAACACATTCAGCAATCTGGACTTACAAATCAGCCAGCACCTTTACGTGTGTGGTGACGCTGCGCGCCAGAGCGGAAAGTGCGTAGCCTCCCTCGAGCAAGGAAACGATGCGACCTTCAGCGTACTCGAGGGCTATGTGTTTGATCTGCATCGTGACCCAGGCATAGTCAGACTCAACCAAGCCCAGCGAAGCCATATCGTCTTCGTAATGAGCGTCAAAACCCGCGGAAACAAAAATCATTTCCGGCTTGAAATCGTGCAGTCTGGGCAACCAGATGTCGCTCACTACCTGCCGGAACTCCTCGCCTCGCGTTCCGGCAGGCAAAGGGATGTTGCACATATTGGATGCCGGACTTTCGGTACCGCAATAGGGGTAAAACGGATGCTGAAAAATTCCCGTCATCAGAACCCGCGAGTCTCCGGCAAAAATTTCCTCGGTTCCGTTGCCGTGATGTACATCAAAGTCAACGATCGCCACACGCGACAGACCCCAAACCTCAAGTGCATGCCTTGCCGCCACGGCGATATTGTTGAAAAAACAAAAGCCCATGGCCTTGGCACGCTCAGCGTGATGCCCAGGAGGACGAATTGCACAAAATGCATTCTGAACATCTCCGCGCATCACCAGATCGGTGGCAAGACAACCCGCTCCCGCTGAACGCAGGGCAGCCTGAAGCGTACCTGGTGACATCGCCGTATCCGGATCCAGATGCACGATACCGTGCGCCGGACTCTGTTCATGTACGTGATCAATGTAGGCACGCGGATGTACGCGCAGCAACTGCTCGATATCAGCCATCGGCGCATCATGAAACTGAAGATAGTGGTCAAGCCCGGACGCGATCAAGCGGTCGCTTATCGCACCGAGACGATCGGGACATTCGGGGTGATGGGTTCCCATATCGTGCTGCCAGCAATCGCGATGGGTGATAAAGGCGGTGGTTGTCATGACGGACGTCTGGTTTGATGTCTTACAATGCTACAAAAAACACATTATCTCTCAAAGACTGTAAAAATCTTCGACCCCATGAGACTACCGGAACTAGAGGCCATACTTGCCGATATCAATCGCATCATTCTCGGCAAGGAACGACCCATAAGACTCTCCCTCGCCTGCCTGCTGGCTCGAGGCCATTTGCTGATAGAAGACTTGCCTGGAGTCGGCAAGACGACCCTGGCTCATGTGCTGGCTCGTGTTTTGGGACTCGACTTTCAGCGTATTCAGTTCACCAGCGACATGCTGCCGGCAGACATTCTCGGGATTTCCATTTTTGATCGGGAAAGCGGCACCTTTCATTTCCATCCTGGCCCGATATTTACACAGGTGGTTCTCGCTGACGAAATCAATCGCGCCACACCAAAGGCGCAAAGTGCCTTGCTGGAAGCCATGGAAGAAAGGCAGGTGACTGCAGAAGGTAAAACTCGCGCTCTACCCCAACCCTTTTTTGTTATCGCAACACAGAACCCCACTCATCAGGTTGGCACGTTCCCACTTCCCGAGTCTCAGCTCGACCGGTTTTTGCTAAAAATTGAGCTTGGATATCCGGATCCGGCAGCTGAGCGAGAATTGTTGGCAGGCGCTGACCGACAGCAGTTGGTCGCCGGTTTAAGTGCGCGCATCACTCCTTCAAACCTGATTGAGTTGCAAAACAGAACGCGTGCGGTACATGCCTCGACCGCCCTGATCGATTACGTGCAAGCATTGGCGGCTCACACGCGTACCTCACCAAACTGGCAGGCTGGCCTGTCGCCACGCGCTTGCCTTGCCTTGCTGGCCGTTGCGCGTGCCTGGGCATTGCTCGACGGGCGCGACCATGTGCTACCGGAAGACGTGCAATCGGTACTACCTGGAGTTGTCTCGCATCGGCTGAGACCTCTGGACGACACGGCACGTACCGATGCCGACACCGTTGCGACTGCTTTGATCGAGGCAGTACCGCTGCCCTGATCATGCTGCTTTCCCTGCGCAGCCGGATACACGAAACTTTCGTCCGCTGGGCTTTGCGTGTGCGGCCACCCGAACCGGCTCCGATCATCCTGGTCCAGCGGCGTGTCTATGTCTTGCCGACCCGGGCGGGATTGGCCTATGCCATGGCGTTAGGCGTGATCCTGCTTGGTGCGATGAATTACAACCTGAGTCTGGGCCATGCATTGGTATTTCTTCTGACCGGCCTGGGGTTGGTAGGGATACTTCACACATTTCGCAATCTGGTGATGCTCTCGATCAAACCCGGTCGTAGTGCTCCGGTCTTTGCCGGCGAAACGGCCCAGTTCGATCTGGTATTGGGGAATCAGCGTGCCGACGCGCGAACCTGTCTGCGCCTTTTCATTGCAGACGAAGACCCGATCGAGATCGATATCGGTCCAAGCGCCAGTACGATTGCCACCGTTGGCACTGCTGCCAAAAAACGTGGCTGGTTACCTTTGCCGCGTGTCACCATCGAGACAACCTGGCCGCTCGGTCTGGTCCGAGCCTGGAGTTATGTCGTGCCAGAACTGAATTGTCTGGTCTATCCGAAGCCTTCATCGGTCGCACCGCCCCTGCCTTGGCACGGCGAGTCGGCTCGCGGAACGAGCAAGGACGGCAGGGGTAAAGATGACTTCTCGGGACTGCGTAGCCACCAGATTTCCGATCCACCACGCCATGTGGCGTGGAAGGCTGTCGCACGCCAGCAGGATGGCCCATTGTTGACCAAGCTGTTTTCAGGCGCAGCCGCGCAAGAGCTCTGGCTTGACTGGGATACGCTGCCGGACACGATTGATCTGGAACAACGCTTGTCGATCCTGACCCGCTGGATGCTCGACGCCGATAGCGCAGGACTGGCCTGGGGCCTGCGCACCCCTTCAATCCGGCTCAATCCCGATAACGGACCGGCACAGCTTGCCACCGGCTTGAGAGCCCTGGCGCTTTACGGCAATGGCGCGCAGTAATCGTCCAGTCAGTCGCCGTCAGGCATGGTGGCTGCTGGCATCGGCGCTGGCAGCGAGCGCACCGCTAATACCTCAAATTCCATTGTGGCTCACCATTGTCGCAGGCTGCGCCT
This sequence comes from Sulfuritalea sp., assembly GCA_021738105.1. Next base: position 914 of record JAIPCS010000144.1, on the reverse strand, counting down.
TTGCCTTGCGCGCGGCAGTGACATGGCGGCAATGGCATCTTCCGCCACGCTGGGTAATGGTGTTACTGGTGATTGCCGGTACCGCAGGTATCTTTCTGCAATACCGAACCATCATGGGCCGCACGCCGGGAATAGCACTACTCGTGGTATTTCTCGCCTTGAAACTGCTTGAGCTGCGCGCGGCACGCGATGCCGTGGCGACAGCGCTGCTCTGCTACTTTCTGGTTCTTGGTCAATTTCTGTTCACTCAGACCATTCCCACGGCCTTGTTGGCCGGCCTTACCCTGCTCGTGACCACAGCGACCTTGCTGGCGGCGGCTGACGACCGTCCAGACCCGAAGCATCAATTGCGTCGAGCGGGTCTGATGCTGGCGCAAGGTCTGCCCTTCATGCTTTTGATGTTTCTGCTGTTTCCGCGTGTACAAGGCCCGCTCTGGGGGCTACCGCAGGATCGCTTTTCCGCAGTATCGGGCTTGTCCGATTCGATGTCTCCCGGCTCAATCTCCCAGCTATCACAATCGGATGCGATCGCCTTCCGGGTGAAATTCTCAGGCAAGGTTCCGCCGCAATCTCAACTTTACTGGCGCGGACCGGTCATGCCTGCATTTGACGGGCGCAGCTGGCGTGTCACCAGAAAACGCGGCACCTATCAGGAAATCCCCTACGCGCCAGGTGGGCTGCCGGTGGATTACGATTTGACCCTGGAACCACATGGTCAATTCTGGATGTTTGCCCTCGAACTTCCCGGTACCTTGCCCGCGAACAGCGCACTGACCACTGATTACCAACCCATTGCCCGGCAGGCCGTGCGCAGTCGGGTGCGCTACACCCAACGCGCCTGGCCAGAGGCGATAGCAGGGGCCAAGGAGTTACCCCGCATTCTGGAGGAATCACTGGCGCTTCCTCCCGGCGGC
>JAIPCS010000006.1 GCA_021738105.1 Sulfuritalea sp. | reverse complement strand
AGTGAACTGATCAATAGCTGTCACCTGAGCCGAAACGGACGAACCTACAAACTCCGCATGGTTGGACCCTATGTCTGAAGTGACTCTCCGCGTTTATTACGAAGACACCGATGCCGCCGGCATCGTGTACTACGCCAACTATTTCCGCTTCATCGAACGCGGACGCACGGAGTTGCTGCGAGAACTGGGCCACGACCAGAACGAGATGATGAAGGCAAACGTGGCTTTCGCTGTGCGCTCGGCCAGCGCCGAATACCTCAAGCCAGCAAGGCTCGATGATCTGCTGACGGTTGAAACCGCCATTGAGTCGCTGGGCAGGGCGCAGATTGTGTTTTCCCAGCGTATTCGGCGCAATGACGAGTTGCTGCTTGATGCGAAAATACGGGTTGCCTGCATCGACCCGACGCGTGGCCGCCCGATCCCGATGCCGCGCGCCCTCCACGAACAACTAGCCGCCTTCCTGGAAACTTAGCGATGAACATTACCCAAGACCTTTCCATCATCGAGCTGATCCTCCACGCCAGCCTGGTGGTCAAGCTGGTGATGCTGCTGCTCAGCGTCGTGTCGCTGATGTCCTGGTACTGGATCTTCCGCAAAGCCTTCGCCATTCGTGATGCACGGATCAAGACCGACAAGTTCGAGCGCGACTTCTGGAGTGGCGGCGACCTCAATTCCCTGTATCAAAGTGCGGTAAACAATCGCCACCAGACCGGCGCGCTTGAGCGCATCTTTGAAGCCGGTTATCGCGAATTCGCCAAGTTACGCGGGCAGAGAGCACTGGATGCGGCCACCGTGGTCGACGGATCCCGGCGCGCAATGCGCGCCACGTACCAACGCGAAATCGACGATCTGGAAGCCCATCTGGCCTTTCTCGCCTCGGTCGGCTCGGTGTCGCCTTACGTCGGCCTGTTCGGCACCGTGTGGGGCATCATGCATGCCTTCCGCGGCCTGGCCAACATGAGTACGGCCACGCTTTCCGCCGTCGCACCCGGCATTGCCGAGGCGCTGGTTGCCACCGCCATCGGTCTGTTCGCCGCGATTCCGGCAGTCATCGCCTATAACCGTTTTGCCCATGACGTGGACCGCGTCGCGGTCCGCTTCGAAAGTTTCATGGAAGAGTTTTCCAACATTCTGCAGCGGCAAACGAGATGAATGCTTGCCTCGCTGAAATCGCCGCAAGCAGCGGCGCACATGGAGTCGCCACCTTTCCCGGAAACGGGGCCAGAGGGATTGTTCAGCAATGGGTCGTCAATCTGCGCTTTCTCATGAGTGAGTCTTCATGAGAAAGCGCAGATTGATGAATGAGATCAACGTCGTGCCGTATATCGACGTCATGCTGGTCTTGCTCGTCATCTTCATGGTCACGGCACCAATGATTCAGACCGGCAGCGTCGACCTGCCTACGGTCGGTAAAAGCAGCCAACCGCCGGTAGCACCCCTGGAAGTCATCATCAAGGCCGATACCTCGCTGGCGATGCGCGACCGGTCAAAAGGTGATGCGGAACAGATGGTGACGCCAGCCGAACTCGCCACCCGGCTGAAAGCGGCACAGGCTGCCAATCCGCAGCAGGCGGTGTTGATCGCCGGCGACCGCAATGTGAAGTACGAAGTGGTATTGAGTGTCATGGACGAGCTGCAACGACAGCACGTCGCACGCATTGGTCTTCTGGTACAACCGGTGGTTGCAGGCAAGTGAGCGCCGATCCGCCCATCCTGCCGCCCTCCAACAAGGCCGGCAAGCGCATTTCGATCGCGCTGGCGATCGCCGTGCATCTGGTGCTTGCCGGTTTCCTGTTCTATGGCGTGCGCTGGCAAACCAAAGCCACCGATGTGGTTGAGGTTGATCTGGTGCGCGCCACGCCGGCACCGGTCGCCGTACCACCAGCGCCGACTTTTAAGCCGCCGCCCAAGCCCGAACCCAAACCCGAGCCCAAGCCTGAACCCAAAGTCGAGCCCAAGCCATTGCCGAAGCCGGACATTGCGATCAAGGAAAAGCCCAAACCCGAGCCCAAGCCCGTTCCAAAACCAAAGCCCAAGCCGCGCATTGATCCGTTCAAAGAAGAACTCAAGCGCGAAGAGCAACAGCTGACACAGCGCAAACAAGCCGATTCGGCTGCGCAGGAACTCGAAGCCCTGATCGCCGCTCAGGCCAGTTCTGCGCGCGACAAAGCCATGGCAGACTATCTTGGTCGTATCCGCGGCAAGATTCGCGGCAATATTGTCTTGCCGCTGGAGATCAAGGGCAACCCCGAGGCCGTGTTCAACGTTACGCAATTGCCCACCGGGCAGATCGTCAGCGTGCGCCTCAAACAATCATCGGGCAACCCGGCGCTGGATATTGCCATCGAGCGCGCCATCCTTAAGTCCAATCCGCTGCCCAAACCCGGACAGGCGGACCTGTTCGATCGATCTCTTGATTTGCGCTATCGACCGCTGGATGAATAGGATTCCCGATGCCCGGCCGGCAGAAGCTGGGGCGTTATAATGGACACGATGATATTTCAACGCTTTGTTCTTGCCTGCGCTACCGGCCTGACGTTCGTGTCTGTTACCGCCCAAGCGCAGCTCTCCATCGAAATCACCGGTGCGGGTGCCAACCGCGTGCCAGTGGCCATTGCCGACTTCACTGGCGAGCGAGTCGTTTCCCAGGCTCTGGTTTCGGTGATTCGCGCCGATCTTGATCGCAGTGGTCTGTTCAAACTGATCGACGCCGGAGCACCGCTGGCCGATAACATCACGCCCCCTTTTGAAGACCTGAAGACGCGTGGCGCGGATGCAGTCACCGGTGGCAGCGTCGTCTTGAGTGCCGACGGGCGCTATGAAACTCGGGTACGCCTGTCCGACGTCATCAAGCAGGCGTCGCTGGGCACTCCGGCCTATCTCCACAACGACGGGCAACTGCGCGCGACCGCGCACCGCATCGCCGATTTCATCTACGAAAAACTCACCGGTGAGCCCGGCGTTTTTTCGACACGAATCGCCTACGTGGTGAAGAGTACCGGTCGTTATGAACTGAAAATCGCCGATGCCGATGGCAGCAACGATCAGGCAGCGCTAGCCTCGCGTGAGCCGATCATCTCGCCCACCTGGTCGCCCGACGGCAAGAAACTTGCCTATGTCTCCTTCGAAGCGAAAAAGCCGATCGTCTATGTGCACGACCTGGCCAGCGGCAAACGTCACGTGGCAGCCAACTTCAAGGGTTCGAATTCCGCGCCGGCCTGGTCACCCGATGGCAAGCAGTTGGCCGTGGTACTGACCAAGGACGGCTCGTCGCAGCTGTATCTGGTCAATGCCGATGGCAGCGGAGTCAAGCGCGTGGCGAGCTCGCCCGGCATTGACACAGAACCACGCTGGTCGCCGGATGGCCAGTTCATCTATTTCACCTCCGATCGCGGCGGCAGCCCGCAAATCTATCGTATCGCGAATACCGGAGGCGGTGCGGAACGCATTACCTTCGAGGGCAGTTACAACGTCACGCCACGGCCTTCGCCCGACGGCAAGAGTCTCGCTTTCATCGTGCGCAACGGCGGGCGCTTTCAACTGGCAATGATGGATCTTGCCACCAAGCAAACGCAGATACTGACCGACTCGACCAAGGATGAATCGCCCAGCTTTGCCCCGAATGGCCGCATGATCCTGTATGCCACTGAGATAGGCGGACGCGGCGTGCTGGCGGCGGTCTCCAGTGATGGCCGCGTCAAGCAAAAGCTCTCAGTGCAGGCCGCCGATGTGCGGGAACCTGCCTGGGGTCCCCTGGTCAAATAGACCTTCGAAACCGAATTCAACAAGGAAACCACCATGCGCGCACTGATTTCCCTTTCTGTCCTGACCCTGATCCTTGCCGGCTGCGGATCGCAGCCGCCCGCACCGGAACAGGATCCTTCCGGCGTTGAATCGCGTACACCCGGTGCAGTCAAGATCGAGACAGCGCCGATCGCGAACGTCAAACCGGACAGTTTCGATCCCAACAGCATCGCCGCGCTGAAAGATCCACGCAGCCCGCTTTCCAAGCGCAGCGTTTATTTCGACTATGACAGCTTTATCGTCAGGAGCGAATTCCAGGCACTGCTGACGGCGCATGGCAAGTTCCTCGCCACCAATCCAAAAATGAAAATGCTGATTCAGGGCAATGCGGACGAGCGCGGCAGCCGCGAGTACAACCTCGCGCTGGGTCAGAAACGCGCCGACGCTGTCAGAAAGTCCCTTTCCTTGCTCGGTGTCAGGGACGATCAGATGGAGTCGGTCAGTCTCGGCGAAGAAAAGCCCGCCTGTCTGGAGTCCACCGAAGAATGCTGGGCCAAAAATCGTCGCGGTGACATGCTCTACTCAGGAGAGTTTTGAGCATGCGCAACGGTCTGGCAACGCGGACCACCGCGATGCTTCCAGTGCTGCTGCTGACTGCCCTGCTGTCATTTCCCGCGCAAGCGGGGGTATTTGACGACGAAGAAGCGCGGGCAAAGATAGAGAAGCTGCGCGTGCAGTCCGAAGCACAGTTGACCGACCTGACTCAGCGAGCCGACATTGCCAGTCGCAACCAGATCGACTTCGCCAATCAGACTGAAGCCATCAAGGCGGACATTGCAAAGCTTCGTGGTCAGATAGAAGTGCTGACGTATGAGCTTGAAGCCACGCAGAAGCGTCAGAAGGACTTCTATATCGATCTCGACAGCCGCCTGAGAAAACTGGAGCAGTCGGCGGTAGAAGCCAAGGCCGAACCCGCGAAACCGGACCCCGCCATTGAAACCAAAGATTATGAAGCGGCGCTGGCTTTGCTCAAGGCGTCAAAATTCAAGGAAGCAGCCGCCGCCTTCCTGACCTTCATCACAAACTATCCGCAAGGCACATTGATCGCCTCGGCCCACTACTGGGGCGCCTATGCACACGCTCAGGCCAAGGACCATGTCGCTGCCGCCGAGCTTTTCGGCAAGTTCGCCGCCGACTGGCCCGACGACGAGCGCGCACCCAACGCGCTGGCAAGCCGTATCACGAGCCTCGAAGCGCTCAAGGACTGGAAAGGCATCAGACAGACGCTCCAGCAACTGGCTGAAAAATATCCGGACAGCGAAGCTGGCAAGAAGGCAAAACTCAGACTGAAGAAGAAGTAGGTTAAGGTGCTGGCCGAAGTCGAGCCCCGCGTGCTCGCTGCGTTGCGCGTTACCGAAATTTTTCATTCCATTCAGGGCGAATCCTGCCGCGTCGGCTTGCCCACGGTGTTCGTCCGTCTTACCGGCTGTCCGCTACGCTGCGTCTGGTGCGATACCGAATATGCCTTCAGTGGCGGAAACACCATGAGCGTCGCCGAGATCGTGCAACGTGTCGCCGACTTCCGCTGCTCCACTGTTTGCGTCACCGGCGGTGAGCCGCTGGCGCAAAAGAACTGTCTGCCGCTGCTGGCCGCGCTGTGCGATGCAGGCCATTCGGTATCGCTCGAAACCAGCGGGGCGCTGGACATCGGCGACGTCGATTCACGCGTCGCCCGCGTGGTTGACCTCAAGGCACCGGGCTCGGGCGAACAGACCAGGAACCGCTGGGAAAATATCGAACTGCTGACACCCGCCGATGAGCTGAAACTGGTTCTGGCATCGCGCGATGACTATGACTGGGCCGTATCGGCGTGTCACCAGCGCCGACTTTTCGAACGCTGCCCGGTGCTGTTTTCGCCCGTCCAGGGGCAACTCGATCCTGCACAGCTCGCGCAGTGGATTCTCGACGATCGCCTGCCGGTGCGTTTTCAGCTTCAGCTGCACAAGGTGCTGTGGGATAACACTCAGGGGCGCTGAAGCGGGTTTCCGAACCCTCCCAAAGCCATCTGCCGGACCACGGCTAAGAGCTTAAACACCGCTCCCGTCGGCGTGCAGGGGACCGCCAAGCAGTCTGCGGTATTCAATTTTCAGGCAATGGTCCATGACCACATCGAGCCCTGCAGCGGATGCCTCGTCAGCGGCCTGCCGATTGATAATGTCCAGTTGCAGCCAAAGGCATTGGGCCCCGATGCGAATCGCCTCGCGGGCAATCGGCATCACGTCCGAAGGTTTGCGGAAAACGTCCACCATATCGACCTTTCCCGGAATGGAAGCCAGGTCGGGATAACATTTCTGACCGAGAATTTCCGATGCAAGCGGATGCACCGGAACAATGCTGTATCCGTGTTCGAGCAAGAATTTTGCGACGCCATGACTGGGCCGATCGGGTTTGGGCGAAAGGCCGACGACGGCGATCACCCGGGCCGTCTGCAATATTCGCCGCAAACCGGCGTCATCATTCACAATCATCGCTGCTTTCCTTATGGATTCGCCGAATTATCTCATTTCGGCGCTTCCCGCCCGGAATTCGCCAAAAGCAATTTGCGAGGGACTTGATCCAGCTGCCAGGCGTCCATCGCCCAGTCCAGAATGACGGACGGTGCGGCGCTGACCAGTTCCTGCGGAGGTCGCTGGCCAAGGTGCTCCAGTGCCGCGAACAGCGCGGCCCCGGGTCGAGTGATATCCACCGCCGGTGCCCGGGTCTGCTTTGACAATTTTTCTCCCGCGGCATTGACCACGACGGGCAGATGCGCATAGCTCGGTGTTTGCAGTCCAAGACACTGTTGCAGGAACACCTGGCGTGCAGTCGACGCCATCAGGTCAGCTCCGCGAACAACATGGGTCACCCCCGCCTCGGCATCGTCCACTACGACGGCCAGCTGATAGGCGAACATGCCGTCAGCGCGCAAAAGAATAAAGTCGCCGACCTCCCTGGCCAGGTCACTGGCGATATGTCCTTGAATTTCATCTTCAAAACTTAGACAAGCGGCTCCCACCCGTAATCGCCAGGCGCGAGCCGCACGCCCCTCAGGCAGACCCTGCCGGCAGGTCCCCGGATAAATCACTGCGCCGTCGGGCGCGATGGCCGAATCCGCCAGTTCGCGGCGAGTACAGGCACAGGCAAACACCTGTCCGGAAATTTTCAGCCGCTGCAGCGCAGCCGCATAGGCCTCCGTTCGGCGGCTCTGCCATATCACTTCGCCATCCCAGCCCAGACAGCAGGCTTCAAGCGTCCGCAAAATCTCGGCGCCCGCTTCGCCCGAGCAACGCGGCGCGTCGACATCTTCCATGCGCAGATACCACAGCCCCCTGCGCGTCCTCGCCTCAAGATAGGAGCCGACAGCGGCCACCAGCGAACCGATATGCAAAGGCCCTGTGGGCGAGGGGGCAAAGCGCCCCCGATAAAGGGTTTCAGGTGGTCTCATCTGCAACAGTGATAGCACGTCAGGCGCCAAAACGGTAGCATTCGAACGACATCAACTTGGGAATCGATCATGGCCACTCTGGAACTGACTGCCGAAAACTTTCAAAATACCATTAACGAAAACGCCAATGTAATCGTGGATTTTTGGGCGCCTTGGTGCGCACCGTGTCGCGGTTTTGCGCCCACCTTCGAAGCTGTCTCGGAAAAGCAGCCGGGAATCGTGTTTGCCAAAGTCAACACCGAAGAACAACAGGACATTGCGGCGGCCTTCAATATCCGCTCGATCCCGACCCTGATGGTTTTTCGTGACCAGATCGTTATTTACTCGGAAGCGGGAGCCTTGCCTGCCGCCGCCTTTGAACAACTGATCGAACAAGCCATGGCGCTGGATATGGATAGCGTTCGGAAAGAAATCGCGGAGCAGGGTGGCGCCGGCTGAGCGGCTCCAATAAAGAGTTATGATGAGCTTCGTCATCAGAATCCGGCAATGAATACATTCTTTTCCCGCAAGCTCAGTGACACCGCAGAAGTACGACGTATCGAGATGCTTTATGCCAGTTTGCCATCAAGCATCGTCGTCGTTCTGATCGGCATCTTTCTGTGCTTTCTGGTGTTGTTTGATTCTGTCGGACTCCCCATCCTGAAGGCTTGGCTGGCCTTCATGCTGTCGGTGCTGGCACTGCGTACCGGGATCTGGTACATGTTCGGCAAGACGGACCGGCAAAGCGCAACCATATATCGCTGGGAATGGCTGTTTGCCGCGGGTGCTTTTTTCACCGGCCTGGGCTGGGGAGCACTTTTCGGGCCGCTTTACCCGACTCATGTTTACCACGAGGTGCAGATGTTCATTGCCCTGATGGTGGTCATTACCGCCTTCACGGGCTCGGTCTTCGTCGCTTTGAGCAACATCACCTTCTGGCTCTTCATCATTCCCACCCTGGGCCCGGCGGTTGTGCTCTATGTTTCCAACTTGGGCACGACCGCACAATGGCCGCCCATCGCCGCAGCGTCGTGCATCGCCGTATTCATTATCGTCCAGCGCACGCTTTACCTCTCCGCTACCGACAGACTTCAGCGCAGCACCGAGGACGAATCCCTGCTCATCGAACAACAGGCAATCTTCGATTCGTCACCGGTAGGTATCGCTGTGATCAACAACAAGAAGGTGCTCAAATGCAATACGCGACTCGCCGAACTGCTGGGCCGTCGCATCCAGGACATCACCGGCTCACGTATCGATAGCCATTTTTCCAGCGACGCGGAGGCGGACCAGTTCCTCGCCGAAAGTGCCCAGGCTTTCAATAAAAATCAGTTGGCGCAAGGCATGTATCGTCTTCACCGGGCCAACGGCAGCGAGTTCTGGGCCGAATTCTCCGGACGCAAAATGAGCGGCGGGGTCGCAAACGGCGTGTGGATGATCGCCGACGTCACTCTGCGCGTTGCCAACGAACGCAGACGCCAGGAACGCGAGTAGTTCCCGGCGACCAAGCACGTCGGGATCCCGCAATATCGATCCCCACCGCAGGCGAACCATCCGTAAAAACTTGGCGTTGCAACGAATTAGAAGCTTCGCGGACTCTTTCTGTTTGTCACCGGCTACCGGTTCAGGGTGACTTGGCCGAGATGCGATGAGCGGTGACGACGTGGAAAACCAATCCTATCGTGCCTTGCGTCGGTGCGGACTACAACCAGGAGCTGATCTGGTCGAGCGATTTCTTGATGCCCCCATGCACCGGCACCTGGCAGCCTACTTTGGGATAACCCGCCACCACCAGAATGACCGGTCTTTCCCATTCCGGGCGCCCGCAGATCGAATTCAGAAAGCCCATCGGACTCGGCGTATGGGTCAAGGTCGCCAAGCCGGCATGATGCAAGGCGGTGAGCAGAAAACCGCTGGCAATTCCGACCGATTCGGGCACGTAATAATGCTTGACCACGCTGCCGTCGGGACGAGTGCCGGACTTGATGGCGAACACCGCGATCAGTACCGGTGCCTCCTCGAGGAAGGGCTTGTGTTCGTCAGTCCCCAGCGGCGCCAAAGCGGCAAGCCATTCGCCCGGCGCGCGCCCCGCGTAAAACGTCCGTTCCTCTTCTTCGGCAGCGACACGGATTGCTCTTTTCTTGTCGGCACTTTGAATCACGGCAAAGTGCCAGGGCTGCTGATTGGCTCCTGAGGGTGCCGTTCCCGCTGCGCGAATCGCGTTCTCGATGACATCGATGGGAACGGGTTCCGCGGAAAACTCACGTACCGTGCGCCGGCGCTTTATCTCTTCATAGAACCGTTGAGCCCGGTCTTGCATCTGCGGCACAGGATAGCGAAGGAAATCAAGCGGGGCGTGCACGGCCACCGTTTCTTCGGATCTGGATTTCTGCATCGGATTCTCCTCTCCCACATCGGAACCTTGATCGCAGCCGGTACAGGGCCGCGAATGAATTTTAGGAGAACTGTGGCCGAACCTCTGTCACATGAGCGTGTGACACGCCGGTATAGCGGACAGGCACTTCGACAACAATTCATTCTGGCTGCTGACGCGCAGACCCCGGCGCGATGCTGAGCAGGACCGCATCAGCGCCGACTCACACGTTGAAGAGGAAATTCAGAACATCGCCATCCTTGACGACGTAGTCCTTGCCCTCAGCCCGCATTTTTCCGGCTTCCTTGGCACCGGCTTCACCCTTGAAGGCAATGAAATCGTCGAAGGAAATGGTCTGGGCACGAATGAAGCCCTTTTCAAAATCCGTGTGGATCACGCCGGCCGCTTTCGGTGCCGTGTCACCGACATGAATGGTCCAGGCGCGCACTTCCTTGACGCCGGCAGTGAAGTAAGTCTGTAGACCCAGCAGTTTGTAGCCGGCGCGAATCAGGCGATTGAGACCCGGCTCATCGAGCCCCAGATCGGTCAAAAACATCTGCTTCTCGTCGTCTTCCAGATCGGCGATTTCGGCTTCGATGGCGGCGCAGACAGCAACTGCCTCGGCCTTCGCCTCACTGGCATGCGCCAGCACGGCATCGAGATAGGGATTGTTGTCGAAGCCACCTTCCTTGACGTTGGCGACATAAAGCACAGGCTTGGCGGTAATCAGGCAGAAGGGTTTGAGACTGGCCCATTCCTCCTTCGACAGATCGAGCGCACGTACCGGCTTGGCCAGGTTCAGTTGTGCCAGACATTTTTCCAGAACGGCACAGAGAATTCTGGCGTCCTTGTCACCAGCACTGGCGGGCTTCTTGTAACGATTCAGCGCCTTTTCGGCCGTAGCCATATCGGCAAGTGCCAGTTCGGTGTCGATCACCTCGATGTCGGACAGTGGATCGATCTTGCCTGCCACGTGGACCACGTTATCGTCGCTGAAACAACGCACCACATGCACCACAGCATCGGTCTCTCGGATGTTGGCGAGAAACTGGTTGCCCAGGCCTTCACCCTTGCTGGCGCCAGCCACCAGGCCTGCGATATCGACGAACTCGACAATCGCAGGCTGAATTTTTTGCGGCTTGACGATGACAGACAGATCCGCTAATCGGGCATCGGGCACCTCCACAATGCCGACGTTTGGCTCAATGGTGCAAAAGGGATAGTTCTCCGCCGCGATGCCGGATTTGGTCAGCGCGTTGAAAAGAGTGGACTTGCCGACATTGGGCAGGCCGACGATGCCGCATTTGAGGCTCATGGATTATCTTTCTCTGATGCTTCAGGTTTTGGTGCAGCAGGTTTGGAGTTGATGCGCTGCGTGGCTGCATTGAATTCGCCTTTGGCCATTATTGGCCAGGCCAGTAGTGCGCGATCCAGTGCGGCGTCTATTTCGCTGCGTTCTTCTTTGCGCGGTGGCTTGAGTACGTAGTCAACGACCTCGTTTCGATCACCGGGATGGCCAATGCCTATTCTCAGGCGCCAATAGTCTTGCGTGCCCAGATGCGCGGTGATGTCCTTCAACCCATTGTGACCGCCGAGGCCGCCACCAAACTTGAGCCGCATCTGGCCCGGTGGCAGATCGAGTTCGTCGTGCAAGACCAGAATTTCCGCCGGTTCGATGCGGTAGAACTGCGTCAGCGCTCGTACCGATTGGCCGCAGCGGTTCATGAAGGTCTGCGGCAAAAGGAACCACAAATCGCCGACGCGCGCACGTCCGGCGAAGCCATGAAAGCGCGACTCGCGCCCCAGACTGACGCCGAGCTCGTCGGCGAGGCGTTCACAAAGCCAAAACCCGGCGTTGTGCCGGGTTTCAGCGTACTCGGCCCCAGGATTCCCGAGGCCGACGATCAGCCGCAATGCAGCTGTCACATCCCTTCTTTTCTTCTTCGGGCGCCGCACCAGCCGCCGGCTCATCCGCTTCGGCCTTGCCGCCGCGCACGATTACGGTAGCCACAACGGGATCATCACCCTTGTGCAGGACAGCTTCGACGCCGGCCGGTAGCGTCAGATGAGAGACGTGCATCGAATGCCCGGCTGACATGTCCTTCAGATCGATCTCGATAAAGGTCGGCAGGTCCTTTGCCAGGCAACGCACATCGAGGTCGGTCATGACATGCTGGACCATACCGCCGGACAGCTTCACGCCCGGTGAGATTTCGGCATTGATGAAATGCAGGGGCACCTTCTGGTGAAGTTTGTGGGTTTCATCGACCCGCTGAAAGTCCACGTGCAGGATCACCGGCCGGTAGGGATGGCGCTGCACGTCGCGCAGCAGGCAGCGTTCCTTGGCTCCATCAATGTTGGCGGTAAGCACTGAGGAATAGAAGGCCTCCTTGCGCAACAACTGAAACAGCTCATTGTGGTCGATGGCGATCGACTGTGGCGTGGCGCTGCCTCCGTAAACAATTCCGGGAACCAGACCGGTACGACGCAGGCGGCGGCTCGCTCCGGTGCCCTGATCATCGCGCTTCTTTGCGTTAAATTCGAGTTGCATGATTTACTCCTGTAGGTGCTGCACAAATATCCCTCGTCCGCGACCAGACAAGGGGATGAAATCAATCCATGAACAATGAAGAAACCGAAGACTCGTTGCTGATGCGCAGCATGGTCTCGGCCATCAATTCGGCAATCGATATCTGCCGGATTCGCGAACAGGTGCTGGCTTCTTCCGACAAGGGGATCGTGTCCGTCACCACCAGCTCATCGAGTTCAGACTCAACGATCCTCGAAACGGCGCTGCCCGACAGGACCGGATGGGTACAGTAGGCCAGCACGCGTTTGGCACCTTGTTCCTTGAGCGCTTGCGCTGCCTTGCACAGGGTGCCCGCGGTATCCACCATGTCGTCCATGATGACGCAGGTGCGCCCTTCGACCTCACCGATGATGTTCATCACTTCAGAAACGTTGGCCTTCGGTCGGCGTTTGTCGATAATGGCCAGATCCGATTCGAGACGTTTCGCCAGTGCCCGGGCGCGCACCACCCCTCCGACATCCGGCGACACGACCAGCAGGTCTTCATAGCGCTGTTTCCAGATATCGCCCAGCAAAATAGGCGCCGCATAGACATTGTCGACCGGAATATCAAAGAAACCCTGAATCTGGTCAGCATGCAGATCAACGGTCAACAAGCGCTGAACGCCAACGGTCTGCAACATATTGGCAACCACTTTGGCTGTAATCGCCACGCGCGCTGAACGTGTCCGGCGATCCTGCCTGGCGTAACCGAAATACGGGATGGCGGCGGTAATACGTCCTGCAGACGCCCGCTTCAGGGCATCAACCATGACCATCAGTTCCATCAGATTGTCGTTGGTCGGAAAACAGGTGGATTGCAGAACGAAAATATCGTGACCACGCACGTGTTCAAGAATTTCGCAATTCACTTCACCGTCCGAGAACCGGCCGACATTGGCACGGCCCAATGAAATATTCAGGCGTTTAACGACATCCCCCGCCAACTTTCGATTGGCGTTGCCGGTAAATACCATCAGGCTATCGTAGGCCATGTCGGTCTGCTCAAGTGAGGGGGGCAAGCTTGCTGTCTAAACTTCTGCTGCCCGAACCATTACTGTGAATTGATTGGCTGGGGAGGAAGGATTCGAACCTTCGCATGCTGGAATCAAAATCCAGTGCCTTAACCAACTTGGCGACTCCCCAAGATCGAACTCCACTTGTAAGCAGAGGTCGAAAGGACGCGCATTTTCGGGGTTTTCGCCTCCGCTGTCAAATAATCGCCAGCGGATGCCGGTCCAGCCCGCGGCTGACAAAGCCGTGCATGCCGGCCGGCAGGGAAGCCAGCGCAGCCTGAGCGATATGCTCCTGCCCGAATTCTACAAAACAGCATGCGCCGGAGCCACTCATCCGCGCGTCGCCATGTTGCCTCAGCCAGTCCAGATGCCGCGCCACTTCGGGATAAAGGCGGCAGGCGACAACTTCCAGATCGTTGTGGCCAACTCCCGGTCGCCAATCACCCGCTGCGATGGCAGGCGTGTCACGGCACAGCTCTTTCGACCGGAAAATCTCAAGGGTCGGCACCGCGATGGCGGGCACCAGCACCAGATACCAGGCAGGAGGCAGGCTGACATCGGTAAAGCGTTCACCGATGCCTTCGGCAAACGCTGCGCGGCCATATATAAAGATCGGTACGTCGGCGCCCAACGCGAGGCCAATTCGTTGCAATTGCGTCGTATCGAGGCCGGTACTCCATAAATGATTCAAGGCCATCAGAGTTGTCGCCGCGTCGGAACTACCGCCGCCCAGGCCACCACCCATCGGCAAACGCTTGTCGATATGCAGCGTGACACCGCCGGTGGCACCTGTGGCAGAACGCAATGCGTTCGCAGCCCTCACCGTCAAGTCTGTTTCCGCAGGCACCCCGGGCAAAGGGTTCGCCAGTCGAACATGGCCATCGCTGCGCGGCTCAAGACGAATGTTGTCGCCAAAATCAAGGAAGCGAAATGCGGTTTGCAGCAAGTGATAGCCATCGGCCCGACGACCAACAACGTGAAGGAACAGATTGATCTTGGCCGGTGCAGGCCAGTCGCGCTGCCAATCGCTCATTCAGAGGTGTCCCAGTCGTCTACGATCAGCTTGAGCTCGACATCGCCGCGACGTGCTTCCAGCACACGTAAAAGTCGGCGCTGGCGATACGGCAAAGTATCGCTTATCAATACCTCCCAGCCGTCGATTTTCCCGCTCAATTCGGATCTGGCACCGCGCATCCATTCAGCCATGGCGTCCAGCGGAATCGGTGAGCCAAGAATACGCTGCGCCAGTTGCGGCAGGTTGTCGGCCTCGATCAGTGCCTGATTTGGTTGCCGCAATCTCACGCCCGCTGAGTCTCGCGCCAGTTCTGCCAGACCCTGACCCAGAGGTGACATGAGCAACACTATGTCGCTGCTGCGGGTGTGTTCCCAGCGAAACTTCAGATGATCGCTGCGTTCTCCCTGCCGCAACGAAATGCGTCCTTCGGCAATATAGCTCTGCAGTGGCGGGCCAAGCTCCTGCAATGCATCGGAAGGCTTGGGTATTTCGGCACAGGCCGCCAGCAGCATCAGGCCAAGAAAGCCGGGCCAGTAGCGCATCCGACTGATAGGGTTCAAATTTCCACCAAGACAATGCCGCAATCAGACCCAAGCCTGTGCTGCGTGCCATTCTGCCGGATCTTTCGTGACGATTTTGTTTCTCGACTGGTCCGGCTCACTGCACAAATCGCTTGATCGTCGCTGCCAGAGCTTCGTTTTTCGGATGCGCCTTGATCGCTTCTTGCCAGACCCCCCTGGCCTGGTCATGTCGACCCAGTGCCCACAGCACTTCCCCGATGTGAGCCGCGATTTCTGCATCAGGTCGCTTGTCGTAGGCTTTTTGCAGTACATCCAGTGCCGCGGCCAGCTTGCCCTGGCGAAACATGACCCAACCCTTGCTGTCGAGAATGTAGGGATCATCGGGCGACAGCTCCAGAGCCTGGTCGACCAGGCCCGCGGCCTCATCGAGGCGCAGATTGCGATCGGCAAGCGAGTAACCCAGCGCGTTGTAGCCTTGGGGCGACTTGGGCTGAAGCACGATCAGGTGCCGCAAATGCCGTTCGAGTACTTCCATGTTGCCAAGTTTCTCTGCTGCCAGCGCCGTTTCGTAAAGAATATCGGGCTGATCCGGCTGGGCTTCCAGCGCCTTGACGAGATAAGCATATGCTTCGGCATGACGTCCCGCATCACGCAACAGCTGCGACTCCGCCACGATCAGCCGCGAATCTTTTGGTGACTTCTCACGCGCTGCCACGATCCGCTCACGCGCCTCGTCGAACTTGTTCTGCCGAAGCAGCACTTGTGCCGCACGTACTCTTGACGGTACCGAATGCTCACCCGCTACCACCTGATCAAACCACTGCACAGCCTCGTCGAGGCGCCCTGCCTGCTCGGCGATTTGCCCCAGATAAAAGCGCGCTGGATTCGGATCGCCGCGATTCGTCTCTATCAATCGCCTGAGCAATTGCTCGGCTTCCACGGTGTCATTCACCTGCAATGCAAGTATGCCTACTGCGTACAACATTTCCGGATTATCCGGATTGGCCTTGAGCAGGGTCCGAAACTCCACACGAGCGTCTTCGTAGCGTTTTTCGACAACCAGACTTCGAGCATAGGCCAGGCGAACGTCCTGAACATCGGGATGCACTTCCAGAAATTTTTTCAGGAACGCGGTCTGAGCTGCTCCCTTGGGCAACAAGTCAACCTTGAACAGGGCCGCGGCGTCCCAATCCGGGCGACGTTCCAGTGCCTGATCGATTTCGCTCCGTGCACTTTCCGCATCTCCCACGTCATGTGCCGCCTGGGCGCGCACAAAGCGGGCTTCCGCCAAATCAAGATACGGCTGGGTTATTCGGTCCAGCAAGCTTCGTACAGCAGCCTTGTCCGAATACCGAACGAAGGCGCGAGTGATTTTGAGTAGGGCGGGACCCACGCTTTGCGGCTTCCCGGCGGCGAGATCTCGGGCGATACTGACCGTCAGTTCTTCGAGACGTCCACTGGCAAGCAGCAGCGTTGCCAACATCTGTTTTGCCTGATGCGACTCGGGTTCGAGAGTTTGCCAGAGTCGCACTGCCTCAAGTGCCGCATCGTACTGACGCGCATGAAAGGCTATTTCTGCGGCCCGGCGCACGATACGGGGATCGCGTGTGGCGGTCGCCAGCTCGAGATAGGCGCTGGCTGAAAGCGCGAACTGGCCCCGCTGTGCGGCCAGTTCCGCAAGCAGAAACTGGTAAAGAATCTGCCCGGTAAGTTCCAGTTTTGGCAGCCGGTCCACGTTCGGAGGCGTGGGAGCGACCGCCTTCGGTACGGGTGCTGCAGCGGGTGCGGGTGCCGGAGCAGGCTCAGGTGCGGCCATGGGCGCTTGCGCCGTTGAGCAAGCGCTGGTCAGCGCAATGATAAGCACCAGGATGGATGGAAAATAGTTCATTGGCACGGCACCTGTAGAGCACGACTGTCAAACCCAGCCACCAGATACGGCTGTCACATACAATGCAGCGATGTTAGCAGTTTCGCCGATTGTTTCGCACGAGAGCGGTCATGCCTGAATTACCCGAAGTCGAGGTCACCCTTAGGGGCATTGCACCAAGCTTGACCGGGATGTGCGTCATTGACGTGATCTGCCGGGCACCCGCCCTGCGCTACCCGATACCGACCGGGCTCGAGCATGTTCTCAAAGGGCGGCGCCTGAGGGCAATAGTCCGCCGCGGGAAATATCTGCTGCTGGAATTTGACTGCGGTCACCTGCTGATCCACCTTGGCATGTCGGGCAGTCTGCGTCTGGTGTCTGCAATGCTTCAGGCTGAAAAGCATGACCATTTTGATCTGGTGTTCGATATCCGCGGAAAAGCGGTTGCCTTGCGGCTGAGAGACCCGAGACGCTTCGGCGCGATTCTCTGGCTGACGGGTGATCCGTTGCGACATCCGCTGCTGGCGGTACTTGGGGTCGAGCCTTTGCATGAGGAATTCAAGGCAATCTGGCTGAAAACCCGTCTTGCCGGCCTCTCGTCCGCGATCAAGCCGGCCTTGATGGATAGCCATCGCGTCGTCGGGATCGGCAACATTTACGCGTCCGAAAGCCTGTTTAGAGCCGGTATCGATCCGCGTCGGGCCGCCGGGCGGATTTCCCTGAAACGGTTGGAGCGCCTGGTGGTTGCAATCAAAGAAACGCTTTCAGCCGCGATCGACGCCGGCGGCAGCAGCCTGCGCGACTTCATTCATTCCGACGGAAGTTCAGGCTACTTTCAACAGCACTATTTTGTCTACGGTCGCAGCGGGGAACCCTGTCGGGTCTGCGGTACCCCGATCAGAGAACTGAGGCAGGGACAACGTGCGACATTTTTCTGCGCGAGCTGCCAGCGCTAGGCAGACATCAGAACAGAACGACCTACTTGGCTGTCAGCTGTAAAAATTTCGCCATCAGCTGGTCTTTGGATTCAACGTGATCCGGGTCGTCCGGAATGCAATCGACCGGACAGACTTCTCGGCACTGTGGCGTATCGAAATGCCCCACGCACTCGGTGCACTTCGCAGGGTCAATGATGTAAATATCATCGCCTTGTGAAATTGCGTTGTTCGGGCACTCGGGCTCGCATACGTCACAGTTGATGCATTCATCGGTGATCATCAGAGACATGATTTTTTTCCTTTGAGGTTGCTCTTGAACTTCAGTCGCTTTGTTGAATTTTCCGGGCCAGCCGCTTCTGGACTTGCGGCGGAACAAACTTGGAGACATCGCCGCCCAATGAGGCGATTTCACGCACCATGGTGGCTGACACAAACATGTACTGGTCGCCCGGTGTCAGAAATACGGTTTCGACATCGGGATAGAGATTGCGGTTCATGCCAGCCATCTGGAACTCATATTCGAAATCGGAAACGGCACGCAAGCCTCGCAGAATCACGCTGGCGCCATGTTGGCGCATGAAGTCCATGAGCAAGCAATCGAAGCCATGGATTTCTATGTTGGAATAATCGACAAGCACTTCGCGAGCAATTTCAACGCGTTCCGCCAGCGAAAACAGAGGATGTTTTGTTCGACTTTCGGCAACACCGATAATGACCCGCTCGAACAGGCTCGAGGCCCGTCGCACGAGATCTTCGTGTCCGCTGGTTAGAGGATCGAAGGTCCCCGGATAAACGGCAATAGTTTTGCTCATTCCTGCTCCAGCAGATGAAAGAAAACCTGACCAGCCTTGCCCTGTTTCACCACCGACCATCGTCCAAGCGTCTGCAGAGGTTTCTCTGCTTCGGCATACAGCTTTGCATTCGGTGCTGCCAGTTTGTCCAGCCGAGGTTCCACGCGTGCCAGCCAATCCTGCCCATAGGGCGGATCGAGAAAAAGCAAATCGAATCGCCGTGCAGACAAGGGGGCGAATTTTAGCGCATCGCAGCAAAACAGTTCCAGCCTCGGACAATCAAAGCTATCGACGTGCTTGCGAAGCGCGGCAAAGGCTGCACGAGAGCGCTCGACCAAAGCGACGTACCCGGCACCACGCGATGCAGCTTCAAAACCGAGAATGCCACTGCCCGCGAACAAGTCGAGGCAGTTTAGCCCGGTGAGGTCCTGCCCCAGCCAGTTGAACAGCGTCTCGCGAACCCTGTCCGGAGTCGGGCGCAAGCCAGGTGCATCAGCGACCTGAAGCTGACGGCTGCGCCACTCGCCGCCTGTGATACGGATACGGCTCACGACTCAATCGGCGGCGACGATCACCGTAACCAGGTTTTCTGCCTTGACATGCCGCGCAAAGGCCGCCTTGACCTGCGCCACAGTGACAGCTTTCACCTTCGCCGGAAAGTCATCAAGGTAAGTGAGCGGCAGCTCGTAAAACCCGATAGCGGAAAGATAGCCTAGCAGCTTGGCATTGCTGTCCATGCGCAAAGCCTGGCCGTCGACCAGGTTTTTCTTCGCTGCAGCCAGCTCTTTCGCTGTCGGTCCCTTGGCAATGTAATCGCTGAGCACTTCATTGACGACCTTCAGCGCATCCCCGACCTGATCGCGCTTGGTTTGCAGACCGATCTCGAACGGTCCTTCAAGCTTGCGCGGCGAGAAATACGAATACACGCTGTAGGCGTAGCCGCGTTTTTCTCGGACTTCCTTCATCAGGTGTGAAACAAAGCCGCCCCCCCCCAGTGTGTAGTTCCCTACCAACAGCGGGAAGTAATCCGGATCGCTGCGCCGGATCGCCGGCAGGCCAATGTGAATATGACTCTGCGCCGCCGGATGAGGAATCTTGATTAGCGCCGATGTCGGCATTTTCACCGGTGGCGGTTCCGGTACTTCACTGGCCGCAGGCAGGGCTTCGGTCATATTCTGGGCAATGGCTTCAGCTTCGGCCCGCGTGACGTCTCCAATAATCGAGACGATGGCCCCGCGAGCACCGTAGTGTTTGCGGTGAAAGGCCACCAGGTCCTCCCGTGTGATCGAAGCCACACTCTCCACGGTCGGACTGTCGCCATAAGGATGATCCGGATAGATGGCTGCGGCAAACCGCTTGGCGGCAATCGCATCCGGCCGCGTTTCGGATTCACGAATGGCGGCGATGGATCGGCCTTTTTCACGATCGAGTACCGACTGTGGAAAAGTCGGCGCTGACACCACGGCTCGCAATAAGCCGAGCGCCGCCTCGCGCTCGGTTTTGCTTGAGAGCGTGCGCACCCTGACGCTGGAACGGTCGTTGTCCGCTCCGCCACTAAGTCTGGCGCCGATATCGACCAGACGGCCGGCGATTTTCTCTTCATCGAGATCACCGGCGCCCGCTTCCAGAAGGCCCTGCGTCAAACCTGCCAATCCTGACTTCTGGGAAGGAACAAAAATTCCGCCAGCAGCGAAATCTATTTGTACGTCGAGGATGGGTATAAGGTGCGTTTCAATAAAGTAGACTTTTGCCCCAGAAGGTGCAATCCAGTGATCAATCTTGACGCCGGCCAAAGCCAGCGTAGATGTCAGGGCTGAAACAACAAAAATTATCAGGATACGCATCAGTGCCTCACTGTCCCGGAGGGTTTCTTCGGTTGACCAGTCTCCAGAGGCTGTGGGTCGAGCACAGCAACGGTCAGGGTGTCGTCGGTAAAGTATTTCTTCGCCACGGCTTGTACCTCCTCGGCGGTCACACTTTTCAGTTTCTCCAGCATCAGGTCGATGTCTTTCCACGACTGGCCGGCCGCCTCAGTGCCGCCGATTTCCATAGCCTGCGCCATCAGCGAATCACGCTTGTATATTTGTGCGGCAATCGACTGGATCTTGACCCGGTTCAGTTCCTCGGCCGACACGCCTTCATCCTGTACCCGCTTGATCTCGGCCCGCAATGCGGCCTCCAATTCGGCAATCGTTCTGCCTTCTGCCGGCTGTCCATCAACGACAAAGCTTGCCTCGCCGCGCAGCGTTCCATCGTAGCCGGCGCCTGCCGATTGTGCGACACGCGTTCCGCGCACCAGATTTTTCGAGAAGCGCGAGGCGTCGTGCCCGTCCAGCACCGAAGCCAACACATTCAGCGCGTAAGGGTCACGATCCTTGTGAGCGTCATTCAGTTTTGGTGTTTTCCATGCCATGGCCAGGTAGGGCAACTTGGCCGGCGCCTTGACGCTGATTCGCCGGATACCGACCTGCTGAGGTTCGTTTTGCGGCTTGCGTTCGGGCAAAGCATGGGCTTTTTTCTTCCCGTAGTACTTTTGCGCCAGACGAAACACTTCCCGGTGATCGACATCCCCCACCACCACGACATAGGCATTGTTTGGCTCATACCATTGTCGGTACCACGTGCGGGCATCCTGCCAGGTCATGTGCTCCAAGTCATCCATCCAGCCAATGATCGGCCGCCGATAAGGGTGCGCCTGAAACATTGCAGAATTCAGTGCTTCGTACACTTTTGAATGAGGATTGTCATCGGTGCGCAAGCGGCGTTCTTCCATGACGACCTTGATCTCGGCGGAAAATTCCTTCGCATCAAGTATCAGATTCGTCATGCGATCCGCTTCGAGTTTCATCATTTCCGGTAATGCGGCCTTGGGCACGATCTGGAAGTAGGCGGTGAAATCACGACTGGTAAAGGCATTGTCGCGACCGCCCGCTTCGGCAACCCGCTTGTTGAATTCTCCTGATTTCAGGCTTTTCGTGCCCTTGAACATCAGGTGCTCAAGCACGTGAGCAACACCCGATGTACCGTCCTTTTCGTCCATGCTGCCGGCGCGATACCAGACCATATGCACCACGGTCGGCGCCCGGTTGTCTTCCTTGACGATGACACGCAGGCCATTGGCCAATTGCGTCTCGAACGGATTGGCAAAAGTCGGCGCTGGCAGCACGGCGACGAGTAATGTGACACAAGTGACTATCAATGATTTCATAGGCTTTGGCGGCAATTTCGTGCGATTTGAATTCATGGTTTCATTTGAGAATAACTCCCACTCCAGCGGGTTTCGGACCGGGATCGGAATGGAGCTTCTGCTAAAATCAAGCCACGCATCTTAGCGCGGCTTCCGCTTCAGACCGCATCCCGCATGTTTGGTTTCCTCAAGACTAAATCCGACCCCTCAGATCAGGCAGCCGAGCAAACGGTGCCTCGCCTTGCTTGGGGAGAACGTCTAAAGGCCGGTCTTTCGCGCACGCGCGACACCCTGAACACACCATTGACAGAGCTGTTCAGTCGGGCCAGGATCGACGACGAACTGCTTGAAGAGCTCGAAACAACGCTATTGATGGCGGACTGTGGTGTCGAGGCGACCCAGTGGCTGCTGGACGAATTGAAAGCCAAAGTAAAGAGGGACAAGCTGGAAACACCCTCCCAGCTTCGATCAGCCCTGGCAAAAAGCCTCGAGACCCTGCTCGCGCCTCTGGAACAGCCTATCGATCTTGGAGTGCACCATCCCTTCGTGATCATGATCGCCGGCGTCAATGGCGCGGGCAAGACAACCTCAATCGGCAAGCTTGCCAAGCACTTCCAGGGCCAAGGCAAGAGTGTTCTGCTCGCGGCGGGAGATACCTTTCGTGCCGCAGCTCGAGAGCAACTGGCGGCATGGGGCGAGCGCAATGGCATTACCGTCATCGCACAGGAGTCGGGTGACCCGGCCGCAGTGGTGTTTGATGCCATCAATGCCGCCCGTGCGCGCAAGATAGATGTCGTACTGGCCGACACCGCCGGACGACTGCCGACACAGTTGCATCTGATGGAAGAGATCGCCAAAATTCGACGTGTGATCCAGAAAGCGGATCCTTCCGGACCCCACGAGGTACTGATGGTGCTTGACGCCAACATAGGGCAGAACGCCGTACAGCAGGTCAGGGCATTCGATAAGGCGATTGGCGTTACCGGCCTCGTCATTACCAAGCTCGACGGCACCGCCAAGGGCGGAGTACTCGCGGCCATCGCCCGTCAGTGTCCGAAACCCGTTCGCTTTATCGGGATTGGCGAGGGCATTGATGACCTTCAAGCCTTCCGCACCGGCGAGTTTGTCGAGGCGCTGCTGGGACCCGCCTAGTGATTCGGTTTGATCGTGTCGGCAAGCGCTACCCTCCCGGGTCTGACGCGCTTTCCGACCTCAGCTTCGAAGTAAATAAAGGTCAAATGGTAGTGGTAAGCGGCCACTCCGGAGCGGGAAAGTCGACGCTGCTCAAGCTTGTTGCCGCCGTGGAAAAGCCCAGTTCCGGAACAATTCTGGTTGGTGGTCAGAATATCGGAGGGCTGTCGCGCTCGATGCTGCCTTACCTTCGACGACGCATCGGTATCGTGTTCCAGGATCAAAAACTGTTGTTTGACCGCAATGTGTTCGAGAATGTCATGTTACCGCTGACGATTGCCGGCTTCCCGCAAAAGGATGCCGCTCAACGCGTGCGTGCCGCACTGGACAAAGTCGGGCTGATTCACCGCGAGAAAGCGCTGCCGATCATGCTGTCCGGCGGAGAGCAACAACGCCTTGCCATCGCTCGCGCTGTAGTCAACAGGCCCAGTCTGCTGCTGGCGGACGAACCGACTGCTCACCTTGATCGAGAAACGGCGATCGATGTCGCACGGATTTTTACCGAGTTTCATCATGTTGGCGTCACCGTACTGATAGCCACTTACGCCCATGAGCTGTTTCCAGCATCGCTGCACTTGCGACTTGATCACGGCAGCCTGCTGTCATGAGGATCTGGCTTGCCCATCATTCAGACGCAGCGTGGCATGCATTGCGCAAACTGGTCGCCGCGCCTGTCAATAGTCTCCTGTTCCTGCTGGCAATTGGCGTCACCTTGGCACTGCCAGCAATGGGCCAGTTGCTGCTTGTAAATGCCTCGCGCCTCACCAAGGCAACCCCGTCGGCACCCCAGATATCGATCTTCATGACTCCCCGAGCGGCATCAAGCGCAGTTGAAGAAATTGCTCATCGGCTTCGCGTGTACGCCGGGGTTAAGAATCATCAGTTTTTATCCAGAGAGGCCACTCTGACGCGGATGAAGAACAAACCAGAACTTCATGACGTGATCGAAGCCTTGTCGAGCAACCCGTTTCCCGATGCTTTCGTCGTCACTGCCACGGATGACAGTCACTCGGCCATGGAGAAGCTTGCCAGCGAATTTCGCCAATGGCCCAGCGTTGAACATGTACAGCTCGACTCGGTGTGGGTACGCAGGCTCGACGCGCTACTGGACATTGCCCGTACCACCGTCATTCTTATCGCCGCCCTGCTCGGAGCCGGATTGGTTGCCATCAGTTTCAGCGTTATTCGCATGCAAATACTCACCCACCGGGCTGAAATCGAAGTCAGCCAATTGCTTGGTGCAACCGACGGTTTTATCCGGAGGCCTTTTCTCTACTATGGTGTACTGCTTGGGCTGGGAGGCGGATTAATAGCTTGGTTAGTGACCGGCGCAGCCACACTCTGGTTGCAAACTCCCCTCAGCGAGCTGGCGCAGCTGTATGATCTCGTTTTCACGCTTCAATCATTGGACATGCGTGATTCCTTGCTGCTTCTCGGCATGTCTGCGAGCTTGGGTTGGCTCGGAGCGATGGCCTCGTTACAGCAACAATTGGGGCAATACCGATAACCGGGGTTTTGGAAAAAACCTACAATCCAGCGGGTTCAGGCCCCAACATTGAATAGAAACGCCTTATTCGGGCGATAATGCGTACATGAACGAAGAAAAAATCGACGAAAAATCTCCAGAAGTTTTGGCTGGCGATCCGCCGCCTGTTAAAGAAGAACGCAAGGGTTCACCTCCCACCACCGAGGGAGCAGATAACACGGCAGCAATCCCGGATACGTCGTTTTCAGAGCCTCCTCGTAACGATCCCCCGCCTCAAGACCCTCGTCGACGTTTGCGTGAGTTGCTGGCGATTCCTGACCATCAGCGTACCGATGCGATATGGGACGAGATCATTGAACTCGAAATTTGCCTGGCGCCGGGCAATCGCATTCAGGGAGCACCGGCCGAACCAGGACGGCGTCAAGGGCAGGGACAGGGCCAAGGACAAGGACGGCGACCTGACCAGCAGCGCCGCCAGGATCAGATACCCGGTGCCAAACCGGCAAAACGGTTTTTCAAAAAACCCAAACGCCCCCAAGGGGCGCCTCCAAAAACCTGAAATTGGCCCAAGTCGACAATTCCCGACTATTTTTATCGGGAACTTCTTCGGCGCTTAGCACTCTCAGTCTATGAGTGCTAAAATTGGCTTAAGGAGGTCGAACCATGAACCAGAGCGCAGCTATTGATCATTTACCGATGCTTGCCGCTGGCGGCAGCATCGAAGCCTACATATCCGCGGCCAACCGTGTGCCGATGCTCAGCGAGGTTGAGGAGCTTTCCCTCGCCCGCCGTTTCCGCGAAGAAGAGGATCTGGACGCGGCACGGCAGTTGGTAACGTCTCACCTCAGGCTGGTAATCGCGATTGCCCGCAAGTATCTGGGTTACGGGTTACCGCATGCCGATCTGATTCAGGAAGGCAATATTGGATTGATGAAAGCGGTCAAGCGCTTCGACCCGGACCGGGGGGTGCGCTTGGTGTCCTTTGCGATGCACTGGATCAAAGCCGAGATTCACGAATACATCCTGAAAAACTGGCGTCTGGTCAAAATTGCGACCACCAAAGCGCAACGGAAACTCTTTTTCAACCTGCGCAGCATCAAGGCCTCGCTCGCGCAGGACGAGAGTTCACGCCAGGGGTTCAATACTCTGGGTTCGAGCGAAGTGATCGCGGTCGCCAAGCAACTGGGGGTCAAGCCTGAAGAAGTAGTCGAGATGGAAACCCGCTTGACGGGTGCCGACGTATCCTTGGAACCGGTTTCGGATGATGATGAGGATAGCTACGCACCCATAGCTTACCTGGCTGCAGATCAGAGTATCGAGCCTTCCGCGATACTCGAGCGCAAGGAATTCGACCGTTTGCAGGACGAGGGGCTCAGTTCGGCGTTGGCAAGCCTGGATGATCGCAGTCGCGCTATTGTGCAAAGACGCTGGCTGGCTGCAGATGGCGAAGAAACAGCAACCCTTCACGAACTCGCAGATGAATATGGCGTATCTGCCGAGCGCATTCGTCAAATTGAAGTCAAGGCGATGCAGAAAATGCGGGGCCAACTCGTCTCCTAGAGCGGCCAAGAACAAAAAGGGCAGCCCCGCGTTTAGGGCTGCCCTTTTTTTCGTGCGTCAAAGGCCTTCTTGCAGGCAGAAGGCTGTGGTTTCATCGCTACAGGTAGTGATCAATGAGTAGCGCCGCAAACAGCAGTGCCAGATACAGTATCGACCAGCGAAAAGTTATGCGGGCTACAGCATCCGAGTAGTCTCGCCATATCAGCCAAGCGTAGCCCAAAAATACGGTATCGAGAAGAACAGCTGATGTCAGATAGAAGCCACCCGACATGCCTATCACGTAGGGCACCAGGGTGACCAACGACAAGCCAACGGTATAGAGAAATACATGCCGGCGCGTATATTCGGCTCCATGCGTTACAGGCAACATGGGCAAACCGGCAGCAGCATATTCTTTGGTGCGATACAGCGCCAATGACCAGAAATGCGGCGGCGTCCAGACAAAAATGATGAGAAAAAGCAACCAGGCTTCGCCTGGCGCATTGCCGGTCACGGCAGCCCATCCAAGTACGGGAGGCATGGCGCCTGAAGCGCCGCCAATGACAATATTCTGGGAGGTATTGGGCTTCAGAAAAATAGTGTAGATCACCGCATAACCGACAAACGTGGCGAAAGTCAGCCACATCGTGAAAGGGTTCACCCAAGCGTAGAGCATGAACAGTCCGATACCGCCCAAGACACCGGAGACAACTGCCGTTTCCAATGAATTCACGTCGCCTTGTGGTAACGGCCTGCCTCGGGTACGCGCCATTACCGCATCGATCTTTTGTTCGATCAGGCAATTCGCTGCTGCGGCAGCGCCGGCTACCAAGGCAATGCCCACGGTCCCGGCCAACAAAATACGCCAAGGCACCATGCCTGGTACAGCCAGGAACATGCCTATCACCGCACAGAAGACAATCAACGATACGACCCGCGGCTTTGCCAACTGAAAATAGTGGCGCAGACGTTCTGAGCCGTATTGCAATGTAAGGGTCGTAGTTTTCACGCTTGAAGGATTAACAGTTGAGGCCGGAACGATGGCCCGAGTTTAACATGCACCCCATCACAGAATGCCCCGTGCCCCTGGCAGCAAAGGTAAAGCCAGCGATTGGATCTTCAGTATGGCCAGATATCAAAACTTGATCAGCTTTCCGAGTTCTCGCAGAAACGCTTTGGGTTCGGGAGCCTCGGTATACCTGAAAACGAGCAGTCCGCGCCGATCCACCAGGTTGATTTTTCGGCCCTCACGTCCCCCAAGATACTTGAAAACAGCGTCGTCAGTCGATTTGATCAGTGTCAGATCCGGATGTGCGTTCAGCAGCTCTGTAGATGGTGTTGCTGTATCGGTAATCAGCCAGAGACGCTCGACCCGCGCCATATTTCGACCTTGCGCTGTGCGCGCTTGCCGGGTCAGGTAGAGCGTATGCTGGCAACGTTCATCGCAGGAACCGGGAGCGGCAAATATCACCAGCCATTTGCCGCTGACTTCGGGATGCTCCAGCGCTGTTCCGTCCGCGCGCTGCAGAAATTTAAAGGGAAGTGGAACCGGATCCAATTGCTCACCGACTATAGCTTTGACCATAGGTGGAGAGACGTAGCGAAAGTAAAGCGCTGCGAGCAAAGGCAAAATACCGACAGCAAAAATTGCGAGCAGTATTAGCCGGCCCCTTTTCTGATTGCGAGGTCTGGCGACGCCAAATTCGGCAGGAGTGTCCGGGAGTTGAGAGTCCGGTCGATGTTCGGTTGTCATTTCTTTCGCCAAGCAAGGAATCCATATGCCGCAGCCATAAATGCAAATACCGTCCACATTGCTGCATAGCCATAGTGTCTAACTGCAGGATTTTCCGGACTGCCCCAGTCTCGGATCAGCCCATCGCCACTATCGCCCGTTTGTAACAGTATCACCGGCAAAACGTCCAGACCACTTGATTGACGATAGTCAGACTCGCGTACATGTTGCCAGACGACTCCTTGCGGAGCGGTTTTCTGCAATTCGAATATTCTGGTTTCAAAACTGCGGGTCACTCCGGAAACAAGGACAATACCGGTCGCCGACGAAACTGACGGCGTATTGGATCGCAATCGTGGCGCGGCTACCCAACCACGGTTGACCAGCACAACAACTTTGCTGTCCAGTAGCTGCAACGGAGTCAAGACATGGTAGCCGGCACGACTACGATATATCTTGTTATCCAGAAATATTGTCTTTTCGGGAAGCCACCGACCCGATACGGTTGCTGCTCTGTCTTGAAGACTTTTCCTTTCTCGCTGTTGAGCCGATAGACCGATTGGGGTAGATACCATGGCGGCTTGCTCGAGTTCGAAACGCTCACCCCGCGTTTCCGCACGCCAAAGTTGCAAACGGGCCATTCCCAGGCATATAAGGACTAGCAGGGTAATAAGTGACAAGCGCATGAAACTGCGCTTGAGAGGTGAACTCGGCATCAGAAATGCTTGCTGTCTGGATTTGATTCGTAGTCGAACTAACTGTGGGTCCTGTAGACTGCTCATTTACAAAGGAGAAGCGTATGCGCATCATCGTAGTATTGATGCTGATCGCGATTATCGTCAGCCTCGTCAGTGCACTGGCTTTCGTCTATCGCGACCAAGGCCAGAGCAAGACCCGCGCTGTCAAGGCCCTATCCCTGCGCGTAGGTCTGTCTCTGATTCTGTTTCTGTTGTTGATGGCCGCCTACCGGCTCGGATGGATAGGCGAGCGTTTGTGATCGATGCTTGACCAAGCCTGACGAATCGTCCTCGATGGTTATAACCAATAGACGACGACAAACAAGCCGAGCCAGACGACGTCTACAAAGTGCCAGTACCAGGCGACAGCCTCAAAACCAAAATGACGCTCAGCAGTGAAATGGCCTTTCATTGATCGCATAAGAATCACGATCAACATAGTCACCCCAAGCGTTACGTGAAATCCATGAAAACCGGTCAGCATGTAAAAAGTTGATCCATAGACGCCGGTAGTCATTTTGAGGTTCAAGTGACTGTAGGCTTCGGCATATTCGTAGGCCTGAAGACTGATAAACACCAGACCAAGCAGAATTGTCAGAGCCAGACCGATGATGAGTTGTTGCCGTTTGTTGGCAATCATTCCCCAGTGCGCCCAAGTTACTGTAACTCCCGAACTCAGTAGCAGCAATGTATTGATTGCCGGGATACCCCAAGCATGCATTGGAGTAAACAGTTCCTTTGCTGCCGGTCCGGCGGTAGGCCATTGATCCTTGAATCCATCCCAAAGCAATGCCTGCTCCGGGCTGGCGATATCCGGGATGGACAAAACGCGAACATAAAACAGCGCTCCAAAAAAGGCGGCAAAAAACATGACTTCTGAAAATATGAACCAGGACATTGCCCAACGGAAAGAGCGATCAACCTGTACGTTGTAACTTCCACTCTCGGACTCGCCGATCACTCGACCGAACCAGCCGAAAAGCATGACGAACAGAACGGCAAACCCGCCCATCAGCACCAAATTGCCGCCGGCAACCGAATTCATGGACAGAACTGCGCCGGTTGCCAGTAACAACAATGCCAGCGATCCAACCAAGGGCCAATGTGAAGGCTGGGGAACGAAATAGCGGCTTACGGACGCGGGGTTACTCATGTTGACCTCCTCCAATTCATATTATCTGTATTGCACTTATGCTTAGTCGTGACTCACCGCATCAATGTCCACTGACTTTGGTCGCTACTGTAACCAGCGTAATAACAAAGATGAACATGAAAATCAGGGCCGTGATCAAAATCCGCAGAGGCGACAATGACGGCGCGTCCTGCTCGTGTAGCTTGTGGCCACGCACTCCCAAGAGGCCCCATGCAACTGTACGTATGATGCTCAATAATCCGCCGATTGGCGTCTTTGTATTCGGTTCCGACATTGATCACTTTCAGCCTTCCACGGCCGCTGCAGACGTTTTCACGCTGCCCGAAGGGACCTCAAAGAATGTGTAGGACAGCGTGACGGTGTTGATGTCATCGGGCAGATCCCGATTGAGCACAATCACGACAGGCATCTCACGCACTTCGTAAGGCGCGAAAGTCTGCTGTTTGAAACAAAAACATTCCAGTTTTTTGACGTAACCGCTCGCATACTGCGGGCCATAGCTAGGCACTGCCTGACCAATAACCGTGGCGTTGCGCGTGTTCTCTACGCGGTAGGAAACATTCACGATGTTGCCCGTTTTGACGACAAGACTGCTGACCTCCGGACGAAAGCGTAATCCACCGTCGTGACTGTTGGCGTCAAACTGAAGGGTTACCGGCCGTGCTGGTATCGATGATACGGCAACCCGCTCAGCTCGGTCGATATCATAGAGGCCGACCCAATCACAAAAAGCTTTGTAAAGGCGTGGCTGGACGGCCACAAACAGCAGGCTGCCAAAAATGACAGCCAACAAAGTTCCCACAACCAGCCGGTTACTTGTTGTCATCGAGCGGCGGCTTGCCCCTCCTGAAATACTCAGGTCGAGGCTCACGTGTTGGCTAGCCATTGCCGCAAGATGATGCTCAAAAATACGAGAATTGCGAACAAGGCAAGTCCTATTGCAATGCGCTTGTTGCCCTGATCTCGTGAAGTATCTCGGGTCACGCGTGCGCCTCGGCAGGATTGAACTCTGGCGGCTCTTCGAACGTATGGTATGGCGCCGGAGAAGGCACAGTCCACTCCAACCCGTGCGCACCATCCCAAGGGCGACTTTCTGCCTTTTCGCCGCCTTTAACTGCCTTAAACACCACAACCAGAACCAGCAACTGACTAATACCGAAACCGAAAGCACCGACTGTCGAGATCAAGTTGAAGTCCGCAAATTGCTGCGCATAGTCCGGAATCCGCCTTGGCATGCCCGCCAGCCCCAGGAAATGCTGGGGGAAGAAAGCGATATTAAAGAAGATCATCGACGACCAGAAGTGAAGTTTCCCAAGACTTTCGCTATACATGTGGCCTGTCCACTTTGGCAGCCAAAAATATAGGCCGGAATAGGCCGAGAACAAGGCTCCAGCTACCATAACGTAGTGAAAGTGAGCAACCACATAGTAGGTATCCTGCAACTGAATATCTACGGCTGTCATTGCCAGTACCAGACCGGTCAATCCACCGATGGTAAACAGCACCAGGAATCCCAGCGCAAACAGCATCGGCGTCTCGAAGCTGAGGGATCCGCGCCACATGGTCGTAATCCAGTTGAAAACTTTGACCCCGGTCGGTATTGCGATCAGCATCGTCGCATACATGAAATAGAGCTGCCCGGTAAGCGGGATGCCCGTCACGTACATGTGGTGCGCCCAGACAAAAAAGGAAATCAGCCCGATAGCCGCAATCGCATACACCATTGAGGTATAGCCAAACAGATGTTTGCGCGAAAAGGCCGGAATCACGTGGGAAACCACGCCAAAAGCTGGCAAGGCAATGATATAGACCTCGGGATGGCCAAAAAACCAGAAAATGTGCTGAAACAGCACCGGATCACCGCCGCCCGCCGCACTGAAGAAACTGGTTCCGAAGTGACGATCGGTCAGCAACATCGTCACCGCACCGGCCAGAATGGGCATTGAAGCAATCAGCAGGAATCCCGTCACCAGCCAGGTCCAGCAAAACAGCGGCATTTTCATCAACGTCATGCCCGGCGCGCGCATGTTGAGAATGGTGGTGATGATGTTGATCGAGCCCATGATCGATGACATCCCGAGGATATGCACGGCAAAGATCGTCATGTCCATGCCCATGCCCATCTGAATAGACAATGGTGGATACAGCGTCCAGCCGGTTCCGGCCGCGCCTCCCGGTACAAATATCGAGGCCGACAACAGGATGGCGGCCGGCGGCAACAGCCAGAAGCTCCAGTTATTCATCCGGGCAAAAGCCATGTCTGGCGCTCCGATCATCATCGGAATCATCCAGTTGGCAAAGCCGACAAAGGCCGGCATGATCGCGCCAAACACCATGATCAAGGCGTGCAGCGTCAGCATCTGGTTGTAGAACTCGGGGGATACGTACTGCAAACCCGGAGCCAGCAGTTCGCCACGAATGATCAGCGACATTGCACCGCCGACCAGAAACATGATGAAACTGAACCACAAATACATCGAGCCGATATCCTTGTGGTTGGTCGTGGTTACCCAGCGTTTCCAACCGGTCGGATGGTGATCATGACTGTCGTGATCAATGTGACCGGCATGAGCGGCGGTTTGTGTAGCTTGCATAATCAAAATCTCCTGAAAGCCGGGCGCGCCTACTTGCCGCGAAGCGCCTTGACTTCGGCGGGCTGAATCACCTCGCCGAGCTTGTTGGTCCATGCGTTGCGCTCGTAAGCAACAACAGCCGCGATATCGGTGTCACCCAACTGGGCGCCGTAGGCCGCCATGGCCGTACCCGGCTTGCCTTTGAGGACAATATCCAAGTGAGCCTCTTTCGGCCCCTTGACAATCTTGGAGCCGTCAAGTGCAGGGAATGCTGGTGGCAATCCTTTTCCGTTAGGCTGGTGGCAAGCTGCGCAATTGGCTGTGTAGACTTTTTCGCCGCGGGCAACCAGCTCATCAAGCTTCCATACCTTGCTCGGGTCATCTGCTGCTGCGGCCATTTCTTTTTTCTGCCCTTCAACCCATGCGGCGTATTTCTCGGTGGAAACTACCTCTACCACTACCGGCATGAAGCCATGATCCTTGCCGCAAAGCTCGGAACATTGCCCGCGGTAGATGCCTTCCTTGTCGGCGCGGAACCAGGTGTCACGCAAGAATCCAGGAACCGCATCTGTCTTGACGGCAAAGGCCGGCACGGACCAGTTGTGAATGACGTCGCTCGATGTGAGGAGCATGCGCACTTTTTTGCCCACCGGAACCACCATGGGACGGTCAACCTCAAGCAGGTAATTTGCCCCCTTGGGTGCCTTGTTCTCAATCTGGTCTCGCGGAGTGGCCAGAACACTCATGAATTTGACACCGGCCGCATCGCCGGTGATGTATTCGTAGCCCCACTTCCACTGATATCCGGTCGCCTTGATCGTCAGATCCGGCTGGGAGGTATCACGCATTTCTACCAGAGTCGTCGTCGCGGGAACAGCTATGGCGATAAGAATTAACGTCGGTACGACAGTCCAGGCAATTTCTACCTTGGTGTTGTCGTGGAAATCGGCGGCCTTGTACCCCTTGGACTTGCGATGGAAGATTATCGAATAGGTCGCTACCGCGAAAACGCCAATGAATATGATGAATATGACCCACGTCAGCAGGGTATGCAAATCATAGACGCGACGCGCGACAGCAGTCACCGGTTCCTGCAGGCTGATTTCCCAGGCGGCATTAGCGACTCCGCTGAGCGTACCGAGCAATCCCGCCATCAGTAGCCCAACGGATCCGTGTCGCAAGCGACTCACGTCGCTATTCTTGTTTGTGTATCGTGCCATCTCCCCCCCCATCCCGCCAGGTCTCTCGCCACGCGGCACAGCGTGACCTGACTACCTGACATGTCCGAAAACATACCAAAACAGGGTCCTCGGACCCCGCTTCAGCTTCTCAATAGGCGCGAAGGTTAACACACTCCAATTGACATTGATCAAAGTAACTGCGAAAAAAAGGGTATATGCGTTTGCTGCACGTGCCGAATCCGAAAACCGACTCCAGAAATGTGGGGCGGGGGAGGAACTACTCTGAAAGGACAAGCCGTGAAACTATGGGTCCAGCGCAGCTAACAGCTTGTCGTGAACCCCACCGAAACTCCCGTTACTCATTACCAGTATGCAGTCTCCGGCTCGGGCAACAGCCATGACTGCCGTTACCAACCGAGCCAGGTCGTCAAATACCTGCGCTCGACCCGCCATAGGAGCCAAAGCTTCTGTCGCGCTCCAGTCAAGCTGATTCGCATAACAAAATACGGCATCTGCATCCGCCAGACTGTCGGGCAGCTGCGCTTTCATGGCGCCGAGCTTCATCGTGTTTGAACGGGGCTCCAGCACAGCCAAAATGCGCGATGAGCCAACTTTTTGACGCAGTCCGCCGAGCGTGGCGCGAATTGCCGTCGGGTGGTGGGCAAAATCGTCAATCACTGTAATGCCACCGACTGTGCCCCTAACTTCAAGGCGTCGCTTGACACCGCTGAAGCTCGCCAGAGCCTGGAGGCCTATAGAGACAGGGACACCAGCATGCCTGGCTGCAATGAGTGCCGCAAGGGCATTTGCCCGGTTGTGCGCACCGGCGAGTTCAAAGCGGGTGACTTTTCCCTGAGTATTGCCCGACAAACTCACATCAAAACCACCCGCACTATCAGTTTCGCTCGCTTGCCAACCATCCGCAGAATTGAACCAATCGACCGGCGTCCAGCATCCTCGCGCCAGCACCCGCGCTAAAGATGCCTCTTCGGCGTTTGCAATGATTAAGCCATTGCCCGGCAACGTCCTCACCAAATGATGGAATTGCGTCTCAATAGCTGCAAGATCGCGGAAGATGTCTGCATGATCAAACTCCAGGTTATTCAGAATTGCGGTTCGCAGCTGATAGTGCACAAACTTTGAGCGCTTGTCACAAAATGCCGTGTCGTATTCGTCCGCCTCAATGACAAAGAAGGCCGAATCTGTGAGCCTGGCCGAAACACCGAAACCCTGAGGCACTCCACCCACCAGAAAAGAAGGCTTTAATCCCGCCTCCTCGAGTATCCATGCCAATAAGGCTGTAGTGGTGGTCTTGCCATGCGTACCGGCGACTCCCAACACCCAGCGCCCCCTCAGAATGTTCTCTGCCAACCACTGCGGACCGGACACATACGGCAGATTGCGATCGAGAATTGCCTCCAGCAACGGATTGCTACGCGAAATCGCATTGCCGACAACGAACAGGTCCGGGTTCATTGACACCTGATCCGCGCCATACCCGGCCATCAGTTCAATGCCCTGTTCGACCAGTTGAGTGCTCATCGGAGGATAAACGTCAGCATCGCAACCGGTAACTCGATGCCCCGCCGCGCGCGCGAGCAACGCGATGCCGCCCATGAAGGTGCCGCAGATGCCGAGGATGTGAATATGCATTGCACAGTTCCATGAAATAATGCGATCGATTCTAACTGCCCGCGTCGCTCTCGGTAAGTGACATGCCTCGCCGAAAACCAAGCCCCTCCCCGTCCAGCAATCTACGCCGCAGCATTGCCAGCGCAGCGGCTCGCCTCATGGCCGAAGAAGGCATCGGCGACTACGGCACGGCAAAGCGCAAAGCGGCTCGCAGCTTGGGTGCCAGCGAAGGTGAGGCCCTGCCGACCAACGAAGAAATTGAAATCGAGCTGCGTGCCTGGCAATCACTTTTCCAGGAGGACGAGCAGCGTGAAAGGCTCCACGATTTACGAATTACGGCGTTGGAAATCATGCAATTACTCGGCGAATTTCACCCTTATCTAACGGGTGGCGCACTTGACGGAACTGCGGGCCGCTATTCGGCGGTTGAGATCGAACTTTTCGCAGACAGTAGCAAAGATGTAGAGATCGCGCTTCTATCTCACGGTATCTCTTACGATATTGCAACAAACCGTCGAATAGGCATTGACACGCAACTGACACTCGAGTGGAATGATTTGCCCGTAATGATTTCCATATATCCATTCGCCGCAGAGCGCCAGCAAGTATCCAGCACGCACAAAGGCAAAGCTCGGAAGCGAGGCGGAGCAGCGTGGGTAAATGAATTGCTGCAAACGGGTCCTGAATGAAGCGCCTTGGACTCGGGTTGACGCTTGCTGGCATGGCCTCCCTGGTCGCCATTGCAGTCTATTTATCTGGCGTTCTTGATGGAGCTTCGAACACAAGACCCGTCGTCACGAATCCCGGCATTTCCATTTTCGATCTTGAACTCAACAATCTGCAAGGGCAACGTCAGAGCCTTGGCCAATGGCGAGGAAAGGTGTTGGTCGTGAATTACTGGGCGACCTGGTGCCACCCCTGTCGAGAGGAAATGCCCGGCTTCTCCAGGCTGCAGGAAAAATATCAGGACAAAGGAGTTCAATTTGTAGGCATCAGCATCGATTCAGCAGCTAAAATCATCGAATTTAAAAAAACCACCCCCGTGGTCTATCCGTTGCTGATTGGCGACATGGACGCCATGGAAAGTAGCGCAAAATTTGGCAATACTCGCTTGGCTCTACCCTTCACTGCCGTATTCGATCAACATGGAAAGCTGTTCTCGACCAAACTGGGACGCCTATCCGAGCCGCAACTGGAAAAGCAGCTCAAAGAGCTGATAACACCATAGCTGGACAAAGTGACGGCATTTGCGGCAAACTCGCCCCCATGACGAAGCAAAAGCGCTCTACAACACAAAGCCACGAGGACATGAACGTCGCGGTTCTGGTTCTTCATGGTCCCAACCTGAACCTGCTGGGGTCACGAGAGCCTGACATTTATGGCCATACGACACTTGCGTCTATTCACACAGCCATGGAGGCGCGGGCACAGGCGTCTGGCGTCAGGCTGGAAAGTTTTCAAAGCAACCATGAAGGCGAACTCATCGACAGGGTGCAATCAGCCCGCGAACAGGGTGTGCGCTTCATCATTATCAACCCGGCTGGCTACACTCATACCAGCGTGGCACTGCGCGATGCGCTGGCGGCCGTGGCCATACCATTTATTGAGGTACATCTGTCAAACGTGCATGCGAGAGAACCATTCCGCCGTCACTCGTACTTTTCGGATCTTGCCGTCGGCTTGATCTCCGGCCTCGGCGCACAAGGCTACGAATTGGCGCTTGAAGCGGCGCTGGCAAGACTGCGCGACGCCTAGGCCAGACCCCACCACCGCTGGCCTTGGCTGCAGTTCCCTTTCTTTTTATGTTCCCGACTCGTTGAGCGGGAGCAGTACCCCAAGATTTAGGAGTCCCCATGGACCTGAGAAAACTCAAGACCCTGATTGATCTCGTGCAAAATTCCGGCATCTCGGAACTCGAAATCAGCGAGGGCGAAGAAAAAATTCGCATCGCCAAGTATTCTGGCGCGGCTCCTACAAGCCATGTACCCGTCACTGCAGGAATTGCAGCAGCGGCAGCCCACCCCGCCGCTGCGCCCGCACCGACTTCTGCCGCCATTACTGAACCCGTTCAGGCAGAAGGCCATGTCATGACAGCGCCGATGGTCGGCACTTTCTATAGGGCCGGCAGCCCCGATTCAGCCCCCTTTGCCGAGGTGGGTCAGACGGTAAAAGTCGGTGACACACTTTGTGTCATCGAAGCCATGAAACTGATGAACGAGATTGAAGCGGACATTTCCGGAGTGATCAAAGCCATACAGGTCGAAAACGGTCAGGCCGTCGAGTATGGACAGCCAATGTTCGTGATCGGCTGATCATGTTCGGTAAGGTATTGATTGCCAATCGAGGCGAAATCGCGCTGCGAATCCTTCGCGCCTGCCGCGAACTCGGTGTACGAACGGTAGCCGTCCATTCGGAGGCTGATACCGAGGCCAAGTACGTCAAGCTGGCAGACGAATCGGTATGCATCGGGCCGGCATCCTCGGCCCAAAGTTACCTCAACATTCCCGCCATCATTTCTGCCGCCGAAGTCACCGACGCCGAAGCCATCCATCCTGGCTACGGATTTCTGTCGGAAAACGCCGACTTCGCCGAACGAGTAGAGAAGTCCGGCTTTGCCTTCATTGGTCCGCGCCCCGAAACCATCCGCCTGATGGGCGACAAGGTCAGCGCCAAGAATGCCATGCGTGAGGCTGGGGTACCCTGCGTGCCCGGGCCCGACGGCGCATTACCTGAAGACCCAAAGGAAATCATCAAGATTGGTC
Source organism: Sulfuritalea sp. (assembly GCA_021738105.1). Next base: position 7,436 of record JAIPCS010000006.1, on the reverse strand, counting down.
GGGCTGTAGGTTATCCGGTGATCATCAAGGCGGCCGGCGGCGGCGGCGGGCGCGGTATGCGTGTGGTGCATACCGAAGCCGCGCTGCTCAATGCGGTGACAATGACCCGCAGCGAAGCGGGCGCTGCTTTCAATAATGCCACCGTGTATATGGAAAAGTTCCTCGAGAATCCGCGTCATGTGGAAATTCAGGTTCTCGCCGATGCGCATCGCAACTCGGTTTATCTGGGTGAGCGCGATTGCTCGATGCAAAGACGCCACCAGAAAATTATCGAAGAAGCCCCCGCGCCTGGAATCAATCGCCGCCTGATCACCCGCGTCGGTGATCGGTGTGCCGAAGCCTGCCGCCGTATCAATTACCGGGGAGCGGGTACCTTTGAATTCCTCTATGAAAATGGCGAGTTCTATTTCATCGAGATGAACACACGCGTCCAGGTTGAACATCCGGTTACCGAACTGATCACGGGTATCGACATCGTTCAGGCACAAATTCGTATCGCGGCCGGAGAAAAACTCTGGGTCAAGCAACGCGATATTGAATTTCGCGGCCACGCCATCGAATGCAGAATTAATGCCGAAGACCCCTTCAAGTTCACTCCCTCGCCGGGAAAGATCACCAACTGGCACCCCCCGGGTGGCCCGGGCATTCGTGTCGATTCGCACGCCTATTCAGGCTATACGGTTCCACCCCACTATGACTCGATGATCGGTAAAGTGATCGCTTACGGGGACACTCGCGAGCAGGCGACGCGTCGCATGTGGATCGCCCTTTCTGAGATGATGGTCGACGGCATCAAGACCAACATCCCGCTACATCAGGAGCTGATGCTGGATGAGCGTTTTATCAAGGGTGGCACCAGCATTCACTACCTGGAAGAAAAGCTCGCCGCCAAGAGCGACGCCCTCAAGGGTAAGTAGACGACATGTGGGTCAGCGTCGCCCTGGAGACCGACGCCGCGCATGCGGATATTCTTTCGGACGCTCTGCTTGCTGCCGGGGCAATTTCGGTCAGTGTCGAAGACGCTCTGGCCGGAACTGATCTGGAGACCCCGCAATTCGGCGAGCCGGATGGTTCAGGCGGAATGATGAGTACCCCTCTATGGAGCGAAAGTCGAGTCGTAGCACTCTTCGTCCCCACGGACGACCTCATCGGACGCATCACTGAGGCCAGCCTGGCGGCGGGTATTGTCGATCTACCCGAGATCCAACTCGAAGATGTCGCCGAGCAGGACTGGGTGCGCCTTACGCAGTCCCAGTTTGACCCGATCCAGGTGAACCGGCGCCTCTGGATCGTGCCATCGTGGCATGCCGCACCGGTTCCGGAAGCGATCAATCTGGTTCTCGATCCGGGACTGGCTTTCGGTACCGGTTCGCATCCGACAACCTTTCTCTGCCTGCAATGGTTGAGTGATACCCTGCGCGGTGGTGAAACCGTGCTCGACTACGGCTGCGGTTCGGGCATCCTGGCCATTGCTGCGGCAAAGCTTGGCGCGACATCAGTGTTGGGCGTTGACATCGACGACAATGCCCTGACCGCTGCGCGCGACAACGCCGCCAAAAATACGGTAGTGCTGAATTTGCGTCACTCTCGGGAGAAACTGGAAGAACGCTTCGACATCGTGGTGGCCAATATCCTCACCAACCCGCTTTGCGTACTGGCGCCACTGCTGGCAGGACGAATCGCGTCTGGCGGACGCATCGCGCTGTCAGGCGTGCTGGAAACCCAGGCGAATCAGGTTATCGCCGCCTATGCTCCCCTGATCGCCTTGCGCATTGGCGGTTCCCAAGAGGGTTGGGTACGCTTGGAAGGCGGGCCGTGCTGACACGCTGCCCCTCTTGCGAAACCCACTTTCGCGTGACGCCGAACCAACTCAAAGTACGCTCGGGTCGTGTCCGCTGCGGAGCGTGCCAGAATGTATTCAACGCCCTCGACACCTTGATCGAACAGCAGATACTGACGGTCGCACCCTCTCCAGCCGACCCTTCACTCGCAAGCACTTCTGCAACACCACTGGACATTGAACTGGAAGCAACAGCTGATCCGGAAGCCCTGATAGACGAAGGCGCCGTGCCGCCAGCGCCGAGTTTTGAGTCACCACCGGAAATAGATGAGGATACGCCGGCGCCCTCGAATGACGTGCCGGAAGCGCCGCTTGCCGAAACGATCGAAGAACTCGCTGAATCGGCGGCGCCTGAACTTGAAGCAGAACCCACTGAACCGGAAGCACAAGCCGAACCCGCAGTGCAGGTATTAGCACCCTCTCGGAAATACGGGCCGGAATACGATGAACGTGCTTCGGCCTTTCTGGAAGCCAAGACCGAAACCGAGATTGAGCCCGACCCACCCGCCTGGAGCGAGACCTTTCCAGACCCGCCTCCATCACCTCGCCGCTGGCCTTGGGTTCTCCTCAGCCTTCTCGCGTTTGGCGCAATTGCTCTGCAAGCGGCTCTTGCGTTTCGTGTGGAAATGGTGGTGCTGTGGCCGGACACCCGACCGGCCCTGGTGACGCTTTGCGACGTCGTGGGATGCGAGATTGGCCTGCCGACAAAAATTGGCTTGGTGGGCATTGAAGCTTCCGATCTGTTTCCCGACAGCGGGCACAAAGGGCGGCTTGTACTGACAGCGACCCTGAAAAGCCGCGCGCCTTTTGCACAGCAATATCCACATATTGAGCTGACACTCACCGACACGGCTGACCGGGCCATTGCCCGCAAGGTGTTGGCACCGGCCGAGTATTTGCAGCCATCGACGCCGATCGTCAATGGCATGCCGTCAAATGCCGACATCACGATCGCGATCGGCATCGAGCCTGCGGGCATGGCGGCCAGCGGATACCGGCTAACTCTTTTTTATCCCTGAACTCAGAAAGCTCGAATGAAAACTCTCATCTGCGGATCAATGGCCTACGACACCATCATGGTCTTTGGCGACCGCTTCAAAAACCATATCCTGCCAGAGCAGATCCATATTCTCAATGTCGCCTTTCTGGTACCCGACATGAGGCGGGAATTCGGCGGCTGTGCCGGAAATATTGCCTACAACCTCAAGCTACTGGGCGGTGAACCGCTGATCATGGCCACCATTGGTGACGATAGCGCGCCCTATATGCACAGGCTCAAACAGTTGAATCTGGATTCCAGCCACGTCAGGGATGTTCCCGGCAGCTTCACCGCTCAAGCTTTCATCACCACCGACCTGGACGACAACCAGATCACGGCCTTCCATCCGGGAGCCATGACACAGTCGCACCAGAACAAAGTAACGGATGCCAAAAACGTAAGCCTCGGCATCATTTCGCCAGACGGGCGTGACGGAATGCTGCAGCATGCTCGCGAATTCAACGCGGCCAAAATTCCCTTCATTTTCGATCCTGGCCAGGGTTTGCCCATGTTCGATGGCGACGAGCTCATGGCATTTCTGAAACTTGCTGACTTTTGCACGGTCAATGACTACGAAGCCAAGCTTCTGACAGAACGCACCGGACGCACACTGGAGCAACTGGCTGTGGAAGTCGAGGCGCTGATCGTGACCTTGGGAGGAAGCGGATCGCACATTTACAGCAAGGGCCGCCGCATAGAAATTCCCGTGGCGCCACCGGAAGCACTGATCGATCCCACCGGTTGCGGCGATGCCTATCGTGCCGGACTGCTCTACGGCATTGGCAAAGGCTGGGAATGGGAAAAAACGGGGCGACTGGCTTCGCTGATGGGTTCAATCAAGATCGCTCACCGCGGCGGCCAGAATCACAAACTGACACGCGAGGAAATCGCCGAGCGTTACAGCACGGCTTTTGGAGAAAAACTCTGGTGAAAGAAGACCAATGAAATCATATCGATCTTTTGCCGTTGCCATTGCTGCCGTTGTCGCGACAGTACTCGCCGGTTGTGCCGGTAGCCAATCGGGCTCGGCCTACTCCCGGTCGCAAACCCGCGGCGAAATGCACGTGCGCATGGGTGTCATCGAATCCGTCCGACAGGTGATGATTGAAGGCACCCAATCGGGCGTCGGCGCTATCGCCGGCGGCGCGGTGGGTGGCATTGCCGGCAGCAATGTCGGTCAAGGCAGGGGTTCTACTGTGGGATCGATTCTTGGCGCCGTACTCGGTGGTGTGGCTGGACAGGCACTAGAGGAAAAGACGACAAAGAAAGATGGACTGGAAATCACCATCAAGCTCGATACCGGAAAATTCATTGCCGTAACGCAGGAGGCCGACGAAACATTCCGCGCGGGGGAGCGAGTGCGGGTACTTTCAGGCAATGGGGTAACACGCGTCTCGCACTAGAGTGCGGGCCCGTATCTGCGGACGGCGGGCTTAATCCCAACCGGATGGTTTGACTTGCTCGGGGCAGGGTTGGCGAGTGATATGCCGATCTTCCAGACGCAACGCCGTCAGGCACCCCCCCCACAGGCAACCCGTGTCAAGCGCCAATAAATTCGCTTCTTCGTAATATCCCAGGGCCGACCAGTGTCCACAGACGATGACATGGTCCGCACTCGCACGCGACGGCGCAGCAAACCATGGCGCACACCCCACCGGCCCCTTCTCCGGGGGAGCCTTGGCCCCTGCCGCACGAAACTCCATCGCCCCCGCGGATGTCACATAACGCATGCGCGTCATGGCATTGATCACCACGCGCAGACGATCCCAACCGGTCAGGGCGTCGTTCCACGCGGCCGGTTCCGAACCCCACATGTTCGCCAGAAACTCTCGGTAGTTTGGTGCCATCAGCGCCGCCGATACTTCATCAGAAAGCGTCCTCGCCTGCGCCACCGTCCAGGCCGGCATGAGCCCGGCATGCACCATCGCCCATTGGCCCTCGACATGAAACAAGGGCTGCGCTCGCAACCAGGCCAACAGCTCATCGCAATCCGGGGCGTTCAGCACCTTTTTGAGCGTATCTTCCTTGTTGGACTTGCCGTAACCCTCGGCCTGCATCACCAGATGCAGATCATGGTTGCCGAGCACCACCGTCGCCGCTTTGCCCAGCGATTTGACGAAACGAAGTACCTCGAGCGACGCCGGCCCGCGATTGACCAGATCACCGACAAACCAGACTCGATCAGCGGCCGGATCGAAGCTGATATAGTCGAGCAGCCTGCGCAATGGGTCGTAACAGCCCTGCAGATCACCTATCGCATAAGTAGCCATAAGCGCGCCAGTTTACCTTGAGCCCTCAACCCGCCCCCAAGATTCTTGTTATTCGTCGCGACAATATCGGCGATCTGGTCTGTACTACACCGCTGATCACAGCTCTGCGCCAGCGCTTCCCGGATGGCTGGCTGGGGGCGCTGGTCAACAGCTACAACGCACCGGTGCTGGATGGAAACCCACATCTTGACGAAGTATTCGTTTACACCAAGGCCAAACACCGCAGTCAAGACGAATCACTACTGGGAATCCTGTGGCGACGACTGGCGATGATGCATCGGTTGCGCCAGATGCAACTTGACGATGTGATCATCGCCACCACTTCGCCACAACCGCGCATCGTCACCCTCGCAAAATGGCTTAAGCCAAAGCGCATCATCGGCTTCGGAGACGTCGACGGCCTGGATGTCGCGCTTCCGCTTGACGATCAGGATCGACATGAAGTCGAGGATGTATTTCGCGTCGCGGCTCTGTATGGTATCGAAACCGACGCTCCGCGATGCAGCATCTATGCGAGCCGCACCGTTTCACCAGTACCGAGCTTTCCCACCGTCGGCATCCATATCAGTGCGCGAAAACCTTCCCAACGCTGGCCAGCCGAACGTTTTGCCGAGACCATGCGGGCCATTGCCAGGCAGGGCCCAGTGCGCTTCATTCTGCTTTGGTCACCCGGTGCTTATAACAACCCGCTGCATCCTGGCGATGATGCCAAGGCAAATGACGTGCAGACGAAGGCCTCCTCTAACGCTACGGTGACCCCAAAGCCAACCCAGACCCTGCCGGCACTGATCGCCGCCATGGCCAAATGCAATGCCCTGATCTGCGCCGATGGTGGTGCGATGCATCTCGCTGCTGGCCTGGGTCTGCCCATTGTCTGCCTGTTTGGCAACTCCGGCGCGGCTCGCTGGCGGCCGTGGGGGGTGCCCTATCGGCTGCTGCAAAAACCATCCTTCGATGTTGCCGATATCAGCGTCGAGGAAGTCGTCGGCGCCTTCAATGAACTGAAGGCTGATATTCCGGCACGCGTGCCTTGAGTCCTTGCTTCACTTCGGCTTCGGTGCGCGACGGCACAGCCAGCCACTGCTTAAGATCGGCAAGCCACTGCGCATCGGGCGTAGCTGTTGGCTTGGCTATACGTAGCTTGGGATGAGGCGTTGGAAGGGTCGACTCGCCATCGGCCAGCAACTCTTCGAATAGCTTCTCGCCGGGACGCAAGCCGGTAAACTCGATCTTGATGTCATCCTCCGTAAAACCGGAAAGACGAATCAGATCACGCGCCAGATCGACAATCTTCACCGGCTCGCCCATGTCCAGCACGAAGACCGGTCCGCCTTCCTGCTGACGGCTCGCGATCAGACCCGCCTGCAACACCAACTGCGCGGCTTCCGGAATCAACATGAAATAGCGAATGATGTCGGGATGCGTCACCGTGACCGGTCCGCCGGCCTCGATCTGCTGGCGGAAACGCGGAATAACACTGCCCGACGAACCGAGTACGTTGCCAAAACGCACCATAACAAAGCGCGTCGCCGAGTTTTGTGCCTGCACGGCTTGGCACACCACCTCGGCCAGGCGTTTGCTGGCGCCCATGACATTGGTTGGATTGACCGCCTTGTCGGTCGAAATCAAAACAAACTCTTGAGATCCGCTGGCAAGCGCGGCACGCGACACGTTTAGCGTACCCAGCACGTTGTTTCGCACCGCCTGCCATGCATTGGCTGATTCCATCAGAGGTACATGCTTGTAGGCAGCCGCTTGATACGCCGCGTCGGGCCGGTGTTCGGCGAACACGGCATTCACTCGCGCGAAATCTTTCACGTCGCCGATCAAGCAACTCACCGGCTGCCCGACAAACTCCTGTTCGATGCTGTAAAGCGCGAGCTCGGATTGTTCCAGAAACACCAGCTTGCGCGGACCGAAACGGATAATCTGACTTCACAACTCGGAACCAATGGAACCTCCTGCACCAGTCACAAGCGCGGATTTACCCGCCAGTTGGTCTTTGAGTCCGGCCTCGTCGAGCAGCACCTGCTCGCGCCCGAGCAAATCCTCAAGCTCGACCTGTCGAACTTCAGACGCTGTCACCCGTCCGAAAGCACATCCACCAGAGCGGGAACCGTGAGTGCCTTTAGCCCTGCACTGACCACTGCTGTGATGTTTCAATAGGTTGTTCACCCGGCAAGTTCTGGGAAACTGGAGTTCTCGACACTTCAGCATTCTCAGGAGGCCTACCGGATGAACAGTCATAAGAATGCCAGAACCACGCTACAAGGACGCAAATTGCTGA
>JAIPCS010000143.1 GCA_021738105.1 Sulfuritalea sp. | reverse complement strand
AATACAGTCGTTATGGCTCGAACACGCACAAGCAGATCTATCTGTACGGCATGCTTGACCCCAGCCCGACCGAACTCGTCCGCAATTTCGGCTTTGCCTGGGGCATGGGCGGCTGGCTGCTGTTTCCGTTCTTGCAGAAGCTGGGACCGGCGGGTATTCAGGCACTGAAAGATCGCGTGGCCGCAGAACTCAAAACCACCTTCAAAAGTCATTACTCGAAAGAAGTGTCGATGGCTGAAGCACTTCAGTTGGACTCAATCGCCGTCTATGGCAAGCGTGCCACCGGCGAAAAATTTCTGATCAATCCCAGCCTGGATATCGTAGTTTAAATTGGTTGGTTATCAGAAGAGTCAGCCAGATAACTGAAGTCCTCTGACTTCGATACGGCTAGGATTGATACCTCGGCCCGCCCCTCCCATCCGCTATGCGGCCCACGGAAGGCTTTGCACAGCCTTCCGGCTGTGGCGGCGCACAGCATGCAGTGCGAAACCCCGCCTCGCCCCCTCGCGGGGAGGCTTCTATCTGGCTCGCTTCGCTCGTCTGTTTCCAAACACGCTGCAATACAATCACGCCAGAAAATCGCCCCAGGCCCCCGGCGCACGTACCGGTAACGGTTCGTAGCCCGGCATGGCGATCAGGCGCTGGCGAAAAGTGTTGCCCTGCAGTCGCGCCAGAAACTGTTTGCCTTCCGGGCTGTCGGCAATCTTGTGGCGCAGGGCAAAGCCGTAACGCTCCCAGACCACCGGCACAAAACCGAGGTCGTAACGCGCTGCTGCTGCCTCGATGCCGAAACCCACATCGGCCTGTCCGGCAGCCACCGTGGCGGCAATCGCCTCGTGGGTGAACTCCTCGTGTGCATAGCCGTCTATGCTTTCCGGGCGCAGGCCATTGGCGGCCAGCAACTGGTCGATCAGGCTGCGTGTGCCCGAACCGCGCTGACGGTTCACCATGCGCAGTCCGCGCTTCGAGGCATCGGCCAGGGTTTGCAACTGTTGCGGATTGCCGCGCACCACGATCAAACCCTGGCAACGCCGCATCAGCGGCAGACAGACATGCAACGTCGGCTTGAGCCAGCGCCCCAGCCACGCAACCAACTGCTCATTGGTCCAACTCTCCGGTACATGAAAGCCGGCCACTTCGGCCTCGTCGCGCCCCAGCCCCGCCAGCGCTTCTTCGCTGCCGCGCCAGAACAAATCGAAGCTGATCCGTCGACCGTGCTCGACCCAGTCCGCCAATGCCAGATCGTGACTGGCCGCCAGCCGCAGGCGCTCCGGCGTCGCCCGTACCACGGGAGCCAGCAAATCCTCCAGGCGCTTTTGCCACGGCGCATGCACGACATCCAGCGCTTCGCGCGCCGCCGCATCAAGTTTCACCAGGGCATCGCCGAACTCGGTGAGCCGGGTGCCGCGTCCGCGTTCCATGCTCACCAAGGCCGCACCCAGAGCCCGCTCACAATCGCGCAGCAAGCCCCAGGCCGAGCGGTAGGACATGCCGGCCTGCTTGGCCGCCTTGCCCAGCGCACCGTCCGTCGCCAGTGCGGTCAACAGGGCGAGCAGGCGCCGTGTATCGACATCCGCCAGCAGCGGGCCGAAATCCCATGTCCAGCGCAGACTGGGAAGCGAACGAACTAAATGGGCAGGTGTTGTTGCAGATTTGGGCATATTTGGTCCTTGAAGACTATAGCTTACTCTTGCCGACCCATATGTAGCAGCTTGCATAGATGAACCACACCGAATAGCGCCGCCCGATGCCCGAATTCAACGCCCCCTTCCTCACTGCCTGGACTTTGGTCGCCGGTGCCGATGCGCGCCTGGCCGACATCGTTCTGCTCAGCTTGAAAGTCAGCATGGGCGCCACCTTGATCGCCTGTGTGGCGGGCATGCCGATCGGCGCCCTGCTGGCTGTCGGCCGCTTTCCCGGCCGCCGCGTACTGATCGTCCTGTTCAACGGTCTCATGGGACTGCCGCCGGTAGTGGTGGGTCTGCTGGTCTACCTGCTCCTGTCGCGCGCCGGTCCCCTCGGCCAATGGGGCCTGCTGTTCTCGCCTGCCGCCATGGTGATTGCGCAGGCCGTGCTGGTGACGCCGATCGTTGCCGCGCTGACGCGGCAAACCATCGCCGATGAGTGGTCCGAATACCGCGAGCAACTGCGCTCGCTGGGCGCGAGCCGCAGCCGCGCCGCCGCCACCCTGTTGTGGGACGGCCGTTTTTCTCTCTCAACAGCGGCACTCGCCGGTTTCGGCCGAGCCATTGCCGAAGTCGGCGCGGTGATGATCGTCGGCGGCAACATCGACGGCGTGACACGGGTGATGACCACCACCATCGCACTCGAAACCAGCAAAGGCGATCTGCCGCTGGCGTTGGCGCTGGGCTTCATCCTGATTTCCGTGGTGCTGTCGATCAATGCCGTCGCTTATGCGCTGCGCGGTTGGGCACAGAGGCATTGGGGATGAGGCGAGACCGGCGCGAAAAAGTCGGCGTTGATAAGACGGCGACGCCATGAACACTTGGCTGACACTGGACAATCTGAGTCTGGTCGAAGGCGGCACGCGCATCATCGACGGCGTCTCGCTGCAACTTGGCGCACAGCGCAGCGTCGTGCTCGGCCCCAACGGCGCCGGCAAGAGCACCCTGCTTCGCCTGATTCACGGTTTGCTACACCCCAGCACCGGCACGCTGAGCTGGTCGCAGCCGCTGTCGCAGGCCATGGTGTTCCAGCGCCCGGTGATGCTGCGCACCACCGCGCTGGCCAACGTGGTCTACGGCCTCAAGCTCAAGGGTTACCTGGCGCAGGAAAGCGAGCGGCGCGCACGCGCGGCGCTGGCCCGGGTCGGACTCGAAGCCCTGGCGAAGCGACCGGCGCGCCTGCTCTCGGGCGGCGAACAGCAGCGCGTGGCGCTGGCCCGGGTCTGGGCGCTCGAACCCGAACTGCTGATTCTCGACGAACCCACCGCCAGTCTCGATCCGGCCAGCAGCCGCGAGGTCGAACGCATCATCAAGGACATCGCCGCCGCCGGCGCGCGAATTCTGATGACCACCCACAACCTCGGTCAGGCGCGCCGCCTGGCCGAGGAAATCGTCTTCATCGACGGTGGCCGCATCACCGAACAAACACCCGTCAGCGAATTTTTTCAATCGCCGCGCACCGACGCGGCTCAACGCTTTCTTGAGGAGGAAACACCATGAAATTTCATCGTCATTTCATCACCGCAATCAGCGCCGCCACTTTGCTGGCCACTTCATTTGCCCAGGCGGAGGATCGCTACATCACTGTGGCCTCGACCACCTCGACCGAGCAATCCGGCCTGTTCAAGCATTTGTTGCCGCTATTTGAAAAAAGCTCCGGGATCAAGGTTCGCGTCATCGCCCAGGGCACCGGCCAAGCCCTGGATACCGGCCGGCGCGGCGACGCTGACGTACTCTTTGTGCATAACAAGGTGGCCGAGGAAAAATTCGTCACCGACGGCTACGGCGTCAAACGTCAGGAAGTCATGTACAACGACTTCGTCGTGATCGGTCCGAAAAGCGACCCGGCAAAAGCCAAAGGCAGTGACATCCTTGAAGGCCTGCGCCGTATTGCCGGCTCGCGAAGCGAAATCCCCGGCATGCAGAGCACTGAGGCCGCCAAATCGCCCTTCGTCTCGCGCGGCGACAAGAGCGGCACCCACGCCGCCGAATTGCGCTACTGGAAAGCCGCCGGTGTTGACCTCAATGCGAAAAAGGGCACCTGGTATCGCGACACCGGCTCCGGCATGGGTCCTTCACTCAACACCGCGTCGTCGATGAATGCCTACATCCTGTCGGATCGCGCCACCTGGCTCAACTTCAAGAATCGCGGCGAACTCGGCATCGTCGTTGAAGGTGACAAGCGACTGTTCAACCAGTACGGCGTGATCATGGTCAACCCGGCCAAACATCCCCACGTCAAAGTTGCGGACGGCCAGAAATTCATCGACTGGCTGGTGTCGGATGCCGGCCAGAAAGGCATTGCCGACTACAAGATCGGCGGCGAGCAGTTGTTCTTTCCGAACGCGGCACGCTGATGACGAAAACGGGAGCTATTGCCCGTCAATAGTTTCCGGCGGAACGCTTCTCGCCGGCTCTGGTAGAGCCGCGAGAAGCTCGCCCACTCGCGGACCGGCTTGTTGCGCGAGAGATGGATTCTGCAGCCACATCTGAATGAAGAATTCCCGCATCTGCTCGGATTGAGCCAGCCGCGCGAGCATCAGCTCCTGCGGGATCGTGACCGGCGTCCGGACGACTTCAGTCATTCGGATCCTCGCCACGCTTGATCTTTTCCAGCGCTTCGATATCCAGCCGGTCCTTGGGCCGGTTCGCGCAAGGAAAACGCCAACATGCCCTTCTCCCGATGCCACTTTTCGATCTGGTCTGCATTGCGCAGCGAATCGATAGGCACCGGGATGCCCGGCGTCAAGCCGTGCCGCTTGGCGACATTGATGAACCGCTCCAGGTTGTCATCGTTCATCGCCAGCACCAGATCAATGTCGAAGGTACTGCGCATGTAGCCGTGCAATTGAACGGCCAGCCCGCCCACCAGCACGTACTGAACCGGCTCGTCCGTCAGCGACTGAAGCAGTTCGATAATCTTCATGGCAGGGATGATCGCATCGCTCAGGCGTCGCCGGGAATTCGTTGTCGGCGCTGGTGCCAGCAATGAAGGATGTGAATGGCGTTGACGCCCTCTTCGTAGATCAGCGTATAGCTAGTTTTTGGCACGGGGTATTCGCGCGTGCCGGAAGCAACTCCGGGTTTGCCCCTGCGAGGATTCTGTTCGAGAAAACGTCCCGCGCGCTCGATGCGGGATTTGACTAGCCGGGCACCTTGCAGACTGTTTTCGGCAATATGCACCAGGCCGTCGATCAACTCCCGCTCTGCGGTTGCCGATCAGTCAAGCGGCTTGTTGCGACTTGGCATGGCCCGACAGGATCGATGCGGCCTCTTCCATCACTGCCGCGTGCGAGCGGGTGCGCCCTGCCACCACATCTTTGCGTCCAGCACGAACAGCACGCACGACCCGTTCGGTTTCGGTGAACCCGTCGCGCAGAACGAACTTCAACATGGCGCGCGGCGTGCGGCCGGCGGCGCTCGCCAGTTTTTCCAGGCGGCGCAAATCGGTTTGACTCAGGCTGGGATCGTCGGCAGACATGACATCTCCTTGTTGTCGGGATTGCTGAAGTGCAAGCTTACCCCAGCCAGCGCCCGTCATCGAGACGACGCGCGCGGCCGAGGGCTTCGAAGGCTTTGATGATCTCGGGCAGGCGGGATTTGCGGCGCCCCATGCAGGTGAAGTTGGCGGCGAGTTGTTGCTCGGTCTGCGGTGCGGAGTTCAGTGCGTCGGCCAGCGCGGCGGGTCGTTCGGGCGTGGCGTGCGGCGCGGGCAGGTAGAGCAGGCGGCACAGCCAGATGACGAAACTCTGTGCCGTTGCCAACTCGGAAGCGGTGACATCCTGCCAGTTGGCGATGAAGGTTTCGACGTCGTGAGGGCTCATTGTCGGGGGCGCGGAATATGCCAAATACTAGCATGGCGAAATTCCCCGGCCCGCGTGCGCCGGAGGGCGAAACGGGCGGGCGAACGGGGCGGCGACTCGGTGATGATGGTGTCGCGGTCCTCGCCGACCCGCGAACGCGCCATTCGCCGTCGATGTGCGATACGCTTCCTTCCTTACGCTCCCGCCAGGCAAGCCCCATGACGCCGCACCGAAGGCAAGGTCCTCCCCGCAGCCATCTGGCGCCCTTTCTCGAAGGGCCGCGCCCCTGGCTGGTGGTGCTGAGAAATGCCATCCCCGTGGCAGGCGTCCATCTGCTGGACTGGTCTTCCACGGTGGCGCTGTTCGAAATCTGGTTCGACGGCGCGAGCGCGCTGGCGGCCATGATCGCCCTGCATATCCGGGCCTTCATTCTCACCGATCCGAAAGCGAGGCCGCCGGCAGACATTCCGGCAAAAGTCGCATTTTTGGGCATGCTTGTCGCGTACCCCGCGATCTGGCTGCTGCTGCTTCTGCTGCTCGGCTTTCCCTACTGGCTTTCGCTGGTATTTTTCGGCAGCGTGATTTTTCCGCCGGGGTTCTGGTCCGGCCTGTCCGGCGATCCGGCCATCCTCCTTGCGCTGCTGTATGTATTCGCCAGCAAGGTCGCCGAAGAGTTCCGTCGCGGCTACGAGCGCATGAACCCGGAGGAAATCCGCCTCGAATTCAATTGGGACTTCAGCATGCATCTGGCGCGCATCGGCATGATGATGCTCGTGGCGTTTTTCTTCGGTCGCTACCTGATCGCCGGGCTCGCGCTGGCGCTCAGCTATGTGGAAATCTATCCGATGCGCACCCTGCGCATCGTCGGTGGCGACCGCACGCTGGAGCCCGGCAACAATAACCGCAGTCGCGACTGAAGACACTGCCCGGACCTGCCGCCACGGTTGGCGGCCCGCACGAAAAACGCCGTGCCGCCAGCGCCGACTTTTGTCGCGAACCGCGTTGCCGGAAATTTGCATGCGGCAGCCAGCGGGCGACGAAGGTTTCGACGGCGTCCGACGGCGCGCTCATCGTGCCCGGCACAAAGCCACTACCGGAAAGGCTTCGGCGCGTTTGGCCTTGCCGACAAAATCCTTGTCGAAAGTCACCAGCGTGGCCGTGGCGGGCGACAGGCCCAGATGCAGCGCATCGGCGAAGTCCAGCCCCTGCTCGAACCACTGCACGGCGCGGTACAGCGCAGCCTCGTTCGCCAGCCTCATGGCCGGCAAGCCCAGCACATGGCGCAGCGCGACGGCAATCTCGGCGCGCGAGCAATCGCTGCATTCCAGCACCCAGACCAGTTCAAGAATGATGGTGGGCGTGACGGTGATTTGCGCGGTAGTTTCCAGCAGGCGCGCGACGCGCCCAGCCTGCGCGACATCGTCGTTAAGCAGGTAGCGCAACAGCAGATTGGTGTCGAGTACGATCATCGCCGCGTCACCGTGAGGAATTCTTCCGCTTCAGCATTTCACCGATGACCTGCTTGATCTCCGCCGGCGCGGGCGCCTTGCGCCCCGGTTTCGCCAGCAGGCCGAGGCCCGTCGCGATATCGGTGCGGGCAAAGCGCTGGTCCGCCTGGCGCAAACGAATCTCGTCGCCCTCGACAAAAATCGCCAGCTCGCTGCCGGCTTCGATGTGAAATGCGGCCCGCAACTGTCGGGGAATGACAATCTGGCCCTTGCTCGACACCCGCACCGTGGTCATGGCAACTCCATAAGTAAGACTAGGTAAGACGGATCATAGCAGAGTCGGCCGGAACCCGGACGGTGTGCCGCCAGGCATCCGCGAGCGGTCTAGCGCTTGCTTTTCACCGCGCTGACGATGAACCAGACCGCGCCGCCGGCGATGACGATTCCCGCCCTCGGAAAGTCGTGGGACCACAGGCCGACTCCGACCACAAGCAGGACAAGCAGCGCCATTACGACGAAGCATTCCCCCAGCCAGGCCATCAGGCGAACCAATTGCTCCAGAAACATGATGCGGCCCCTCCCAAGTGAGTGTGTGCCGAGCCTACAGGGCAAGTGGCTCATGGGATGCGCCTGCCCGCCGTATTACCAGCGCCGACTTTCGTCGATTTGCCAAGCCCATCGCGTGGCCGCGAGCGCCTTGCAAGGGCGATATTCAACCGTGACGCCGGGAGCAGTTTGCCCCTCGGCGAAGCCTCGTTGCAGGAGTTCGGTAAACAGCCTGCCTGCCGCGCCCACCGGGTAAAGCGCCTGGGCGGATAGTCGCGCGACACCTTGGGAAATGCTGAACAAGTGCCTACCGTTCGGGCTGAGCACGTCGAAGCCCTTGATTCGAAGTAACTGCGTTTCGACAGGCTCAACGCGAACGGACTTGATCAGTGCTTCCCAAGTTTCCCGGCATGCAAAGCCACGCCAGAGCCGACTTTCCGCGTGGCTGCAAGTAAAATAGCGCCCTCGCCGAATTTACAGGCACCTTTCCCGGTTGCACTCCCATGCTCGTCGCTTCAAATGTCACCATCCAGTTCGGCGCCAAGCCACTTTTTGAAAACGTCTCGGTCAAGTTCGGCGAGGGCAATCGCTACGGCCTGATCGGCGCCAACGGCTCGGGCAAGACCACCTTCATGAAAATTCTCGCCGGGGTGCTGGAATCTTCTGCCGGCAATGTCTCGCTCGATACGGGCGAGCGCATGGCCTACCTGAAGCAGGACCAGTTCGCCTACGAAGAGATGCGCGTGCTCGATGTGGTGATGATGGGCCATGCCGAGATGTGGGCCTGCATGTCGGAGCGCGATGCGATCTACGCCAATCCGGACGCTACGGAAGACGACTACATGCGCGCTGCCGACCTCGAAGCGCACTTCGCCGAGTACGACGGCTACACCGCCGAATCGCGCGCCGGCGAATTGTTGCTGGGCGCGGGCATTCCCATCGAGCAGCACACCGGACCGATGAGCGAAGTGGCGCCGGGCTGGAAGCTGCGCGTGTTGCTGGTGCAGGCGCTGTTTGCCAACCCCGACATCCTGCTGTTCGATGAGCCGACCAACAACCTCGACATCAACACCT
>JAIPCS010000142.1 GCA_021738105.1 Sulfuritalea sp. | reverse complement strand
CTCAAGGAAGAGGCCGCTATCGTCAATCTGAAATACGATCTGGACGATGCAATAGAACGCACGCTTCGTCCGACAGCGTTGCCGCAACTGATTCACGACTACTTGAGCCCACGTAAACGCGTCTGCTATTTTGTCGACCACGCCGGCAACGGCTGAGACTGAGGTATCCAGTCGCGCCGTATTGCCAGCGCCGACTTTCTCCAGGTGGTACAGATACGGCCTATCGATCTCAATCAACGCACTGCGTATTTTTTCAAGTCAAGCCGAGACGCACTTGAAAGGACCGATTGGCAGTCCAGTCGCGATGATCAATTGGCGGCAATGCTCAGATGAGCGGCTTCTCAAACAGCATTATCCAAACCATCTCCGCGCAATTTCCCCTGACCATTTTTTCTTCAATCGGCTTTCGCCGCTTTGCCGTCGCTGAGAGCGCTCCGCCTACATCGTCAATGTCAGTCCGCCGTCGACCACGAAAATGTGTCCGGTAGCGTAGCGGCTGCGCAGCAGTCCAAGAGTGGCCTCGACGCAGTCCTCCGGCGTGGCGGATCGGTGAAGTGGTGCGCGGGCTTTTACTCCTTCATGTTGCTCCTGCCAATCCTGGGTCCATGGCGTTGCCACCAGACCGGGAGCAACGGCGTTGACGCGCACCGGACCGCAGGATTTGGCCAGCAGGCGCGTCATCTGGTTGAGTGCGGCCTTCGACATCGAGTAGGCGATCGAACTGCCAATGGGACGCACGCCGGCAATCGAGGTGATATTGATGACATTGCCGTCGTCGCTCTGTTTCAGCAGCGGCATCGCCGCCTTGGTCAGCATCCAGGTGCCGGTAACGTTGATGTTGAAGGTGCGAGTGAAGATGTCGTCGGTCAGCGCATCCAGGTCCTGATGGGGAATGGACGTCGTCCACCCGGCATTGTTTATCAGAATGTCGAGCTGGCCGAAACGCTCTATCGTCGCCGCGAGCAAACGCTCGCCGGCGGCTTTGTCGCCGATGTCCGCCTGCACGTAGATCGCCTCCGGTCCGAGTTCGGTAGCGATCCGCATGCCCGCCTCGACCGAGGTCGCCGAATTGACCACCACCGCAGCACCCAGCGCCGACAGCCGCCGCGCAATGGCCTCACCGATACCGCTGGACGAGCCCGTCACGAGCGCCACTTTTCCTGAAAACTCACCCATTCAATTCTCCCGTGTGCTGTCTCGCGCAGCGGATCATGCCGTCAGCTTGCGATAGATCTCCGCAATTTTCTGCGGCAGCTTTTTTGCGTCATCAATTACGGAATAATGTGCCGGACCATAGAGTTGCGGCAAATAGTCGGCGCCGTGCCGGTCGATGGTAACGCAGTAGCTGCGGATGCCTTTTTCACGGGCTTCGAGCAGCGCGCGTCGTGTGTCCTCGATGCCGTAGCGGCCGCGGTATTCGTCGCCGTAGTCGTCCGGTCGGCCGTCCGACAAGGTCACCAGCAGCTTGTGACGGGTGTTCTGGCGCATCAGCAATCCGCTCAAATGTCGCACCGCGACACCCATGCGGGTGTAGTCCTTGGCCTCGATACCGGCGATGCGCTGGCGCGTGGCCGCATCATAGCGATCTGCAAATGTCTTGATGCGATAGATGTCGCAATGCGTGCGTGTCCAGCCGGAGAAACCGTAAATCGCGTAGCTGTCTCCAAGCGCCTCAATGGCTTCGCACAGCAACACCAGTGATTCGCGCTCGGCGTCATTGACCCAGCCCTTGGTTGAGCCGCTCATGTCGACCATGAACATCACCGCCAGGGATCGCTCGACGCGACGCCGATGAATGAACAGATGCGGTGAAGGTTCCGCACCGCTTTTGCGGTCGGCGCGGGCATCGACCTGAGCATCAATGTCGATTTCCTCACCGTCCAACTGGCGGCGCTGCGGCTTGTCTTCGCCACGCAGGGTTTCGAAACGACGGCGGATGCTGCGGATCAGATGGGCGTGACGGCTGCGCACTTCGTCGACCCATTCCGGATCGCCTGTTTTCGCTTCCATTTCGTACAGATGACACCAACCGTGTCGCCAGGAAGCACGCCGGTAGTCCCACTCGTCATAGAAAGCGTCGGGTTGGGTGGTTATGTTCACCGAAACCGACTCATCGATGCCATCAACCGGCTGCCAGGCACCCGGCCCGGCGGCGTGCAGCGCTTCGCGTGGTATTTCGCCCAGATCCTGAATCAGGGATTTTGCCGCGGCCCGTGCATCGGGCGGCAGGCTGACGAGATCGGCCTGCGGGTCCACCAGTTGCGTTTCGCCCTCGGCCGCCAACGGCGGATAGTCGGTACTCGCGGGCGCACCGGGTTGCGTCGCCTGGGCAGCGAGCACCTTGAGAGCGCGTCTGACCACCGCCAGGTCGCGGGCGATGCGAGCGGCGCGCTGTCGCCGCGCCGTGATCGGGTCGAGCACGCCAATATGGGGGAACTTTGGCGTCTCACCCGCGCCGACTTTTCGTAGTTTGGCCATGCAGGCAAGGCTGTCGGCGACCGTGGCGCCGGGCTGCGCGAGTTGCGCTGCCTCGTCGCAGAGTTCAGTCGGCCACGGCCCGCGCAGACGAGCCATCTCCTGTGCGAGACCCGGCAATTCGACCGCGATACAGGCTTCAAGACGCATGGCTTCAAACAAGGCCAGCCAGGCGAGCGCTGATTCGCGCTCAGGCCACTGCTCGAGTTCGGGCTCGGGATCGACATTGAAGGTGCCAAACCGCGTCTGCGCCCAAAGCAGCGCTGCCATGCCCTTGAAGACACTGCGATTGGTGGCAGCATCGGTCGCCGAATCGAGTCTTTCAGGCAACCACAGAGTTTCGGTATCAGTCCAGGCCTTCGGCCCGCTCACCAACTTGAGCGGCCGGCCCTCCAGCGCCTGCAAAAAACGCGAAAGGCGGCCCTCGATGTCGGCAAATGAAACAGCCTCCGGCGAGCGCAAGGCATTGGCCTGCTGCGCTATGGTGAATGCGTTCAGCGCCTTGCGCGCAGCCGCCAGACCATTGCGATCGTAGGCTTCCAGCCCGGCCCGCGCCCAATCATCGAGGTGCTGATCCAGATCGCCCGCCTGCTCGGCCGCGAGTGATGCAATCAGCCAGCCCAGATCATCTGACGTTTGTGCGGCGACTCCCGCCCAGTGCAATACCCGATCCTGCATTGTGCGCGGCAATGTTTCGAGCAAAGCCGCGGGCTCCTCCGCTGTGCGCTGACGCAGCGATAAAAGCAGCAGCGCATCGAGCCGCTCTTCGAGTTCGTGCGCGAAGAGCTTGCGTTCAGTCATGGCAACTCAAAACACGGCGCGTATCAAATCATCCAGCGCATTGCGTGTGTCGGCTTCGTCTGCCAGCGGGCGGGCGATGGCAGCAGTGCAGGCGATATCCGGTGCCATTCCGCCGGCAATCATTTGCGCGGCATGCACCAGCAGACGGGTACCGGCACCTTCATCGAGTCCGGCGCCCTTGAGCTTGCGCGTCAGGCTTCCCAGCTTGACCAGCCGCTTCGCCGTATCGTCATCAACACTGCCCTCATGGGCAACGATACGCGCTTCGGTGTCGGCGTCGGGGTAATCGAAATCAAGTGCGACAAAGCGCTGGCGCGTGCTGGGCTTCATCTCCTTCAGCACGCTTTGATAACCCGGGTTGTAGGAGATCACCAGCATGAAGTCGGGCGGCGCTTCGATGTACTCGCCATGCTTTTCGACCGGCAGCGCGCGGCGCGAATCGGTCAACGGATGGATCACCACGGTGGTGTCCTTGCGCGCCTCGACAATCTCGTCGAGGTAACAGATGGCGCCGGCGCGTACCGCTGCCGTGAGCGGCCCATCCATCCAAACGGTTTCATCGCCGACAATGAGATAGCGTCCGACCAGATCTGCCGTCGTCAGATCATCGTGGCAAGCCACCGTAACCAATGGCCGTTTCAGACGCCAGGCCATGTGTTCGACAAAGCGCGTTTTGCCGCAGCCAGTCGGGCCCTTCAACATCAAGGGCAGCCGACTTTTTGCGGCGGCATCGAACACCGCAATTTCGTCGCCGGTGGCGTGGTAGTAGGGCTCGCTTTCCAATCGCACCAGCGGGGTGGACAGTCCGCGAATGTCGGCCCGGCCGACGGGTTTCGGTTCACTCATCACTTTCCCTGTTTCGCTTTTTCCCGGGCTTCGTCTTCCATGCGCCGCTTCAACTCGCGCACCCGCGCATCGACTTGCGACTGCTCGTAAAAATTTCCGTCACCGGCCTTTTGCGCCAGCTCGAGCTGTTCCAGGGCTGCCGGCAATTGGGCCCGCAAAGCATATGCCTCGGCCTGGGCCCGATGCTGCTGCAGGCGTTTACCCAGCTGTGCATAGGTTTTTGCCTGCAATTCATGCATCCGGGCGTCCGAAGTGTAGGACAGCAACTCTTCCTCCGTAACCTTGATCGCCTCCTGCGCCAAACCGGCTTGCAGCAGGGATTCCACCAACGCATACGCGATCGCCCTTTCCTGCGGAAACACGTGCTGCGCAGCACGCAAAATGCTTGCCGCTCCGGCCGCATCACCGCGCTTCAGTTTCAACTGTGCAGCGAGCGTCTCGATCATCGGCGACACGGCTTTGAGACGCCGCAGTGCGCTCAGCTCGCGCTCGGCCGCATCGATATTGTCATTGCGCAGCTGTGCCTGACTCAGGCCGTAATGCATGGCCACTTCACTGCCGGCAAAACTGCGGTCCTTGAGCCGGGTTTCGAAATCCAGAACCGCATCGCGCGTCGTACCTTCCTGCGCCCGCAGCTTGGCGCGCACCAGTTGAAAGTCGAGCGAGTCTACCGCTTGCCTGTACGGTCGCCCTTGAATCCGGTTGCCCAGGTCGGCCAGCCTCTCCGTTGTCAATGGGTGCGTCCGCAGATACCCCGGAGCATTGTTCTCATACAGTCGTCCGGACTTTTGCAAACGCTCGAAAAAGCTGCCCATGCCACGGATGTTGAAGCCCGCGCGCTCGAGCAGACCCAAGCCAAAACGATCCGCTTCACGCTCGAAATCGCGCGAGTAGTTAAGCTGATTCTGTATGGCCGCACCCTGTCCCACCATCGCTGCGCCAACCGCCAGATCCGGGCTGCTGCGGGCGGCAAGAATCGCTACCGCCATCGCCAGCAGACTGCTCATCTGCCCCTGACCCGACTTGTTCATCAGTCGCGCCAGGTGGTGCTGGGTGACGTGGGAGATTTCATGCGCCAGCACTGAAGCAAGCTCCGATTCCGATACCGCCGCGAGAATTAGCCCGGTATGCACACCGATGTAACCGCCGGGCAGCGCGAACGCGTTGAGCGTGGGATCGCGCAGTGCAAAAAACTCGAAACTCTGTCGGTTCTCCTGGATCTGTGAAGAGAGCCGGTTGCCCAGGCGATTGAGATAGGCGTTCACTTCCGGATCACCCAGCCAGGCAGGATCGCGGCGGATCTCCTGCATGATCGATTCGCCGGTGCGGCGCTCCATCGCCGGCGAGAAGTCCGTTTGCGCCACTTCGCCCAAATCGGGCAAACCTTCGGCCACCGAGAGTGACGGTGCCAAAACAAGACCGAAAACGAGGAACAGAGCGCTGGCAAGCGGATGCAGTTTCATACCGCTATGATAGCGGCTTCGCTAAAACGAGTTGTGACAGCGTATTTCATGAAATCACCCGCCAAGTCCCTGCCCAAGCCCCTGCCCAAGCGCACTCGCAAGACCACTTCCGCTTCGCTCACGCATTTCGATGCCGCTGGTCAGGCGCACATGGTGGATGTCGGTGCCAAGGGCGAAACCAGCCGCATTGCGCGCGCCCAAGGCCATATCAAGATGGCAGCCGAGACCTTCAGCTTGATCAAAAGCGGTTCGGCAAAAAAAGGCGACGTGCTCGGCATTGCGCGCATCGCAGCGATCCAGGCCGCCAAGCGCTGCTCCGATTTGATCCCCCTGTGCCATCCGATTGCGCTGACCCGCGTCGCGGCCGAGTTCACGCTCGATGCCCGACGTCATCGCGTGACGATCGACGTCACGGCGGAAACCGTCGGCCGCACCGGCGTTGAAATGGAGGCCCTGACCGCTGCTTCGGTCGGGCTCCTGACCATATACGATATGTGCAAGGCCGCCGATCGCGGCATGATCATTGAAAACATTCGCCTGCTGGAAAAAGCCGGCGGCAAATCAGGACACTGGACGGCAAATGAATACGAATAATCCGCAACGCGACGTGGCATGGTGGCTCTTCGCCTGCTGCGCCATGGTTTTCGCCACCATGGTGGTCGGCGGCGTCACACGCCTGACGCACTCGGGTCTTTCCATTGTCGAATGGCAGCCCCTGATCGGCGCCTTGCCGCCGCTTTCGCATGCCGACTGGCTGGAGCTTTTCGGCAAGTATCAACTGACGCCGGAGTTCATCAAGCGCAATCACGACATGACCCTGGAAGGCTTCCAGTTCATTTTCTGGTGGGAATGGGCACACCGCCTGATCGGCCGCAGCATCGGCCTGGTGTTTTTTGTTCCCTATGTCTGGTTTCTGGCTCGTGGCAAGCTGCGCGGCGCGCTCGCGGCCAAAGTGTTCGGCTTCTTCATCCTCGGCGGCCTGCAAGGCGCCATGGGCTGGTACATGGTGAAAAGCGGCCTGGTCGATGATCCGCGTGTCTCGCAGTACCGACTCGCCGCCCACCTGGGCCTGGCCTTTGTGTTGTTCGGTCTGATGGGCTGGACCGGGCTGGGTATGCTGCAGCCAAGACGTGCCGTATCACCAGCGCCGTCCCACAAGGGGATACCGCTTCGCATAACTTTTACCCAGCGCCTGGGCAACTGGCTGGTGGCGCTGGTATTCATCATGGTGCTGTCGGGGGCGCTGGTGGCGGGCATCCACGCCGGGCTGGCCTACAACACCTTCCCGCTGATGAACGGTCATTTCATACCCCCAGAAATATTGATGATCGAACCGATGTGGCTGAACTTCTTCACCAACATGGCGACAGTACAGTTCGACCACCGCATGCTGGCCTACCTGCTGCTGGCGCTGATCCCCTGGTTCGCCGGACGCATCTGGAGCGAAACCCCGACGGCGCGACCCGTCGCAATCGCACTGGTCCTGTGGCTGGCGGTGCAAGTGAGTCTCGGTATAGCGACGCTATTGATGCAAGTTCCGGTCGCCCTCGGCGCCATGCATCAGGCCGGTGCGATGGTGCTTTTCGGTTTGGTGATCTGGGCAAATCACGCGATTCGGAGGGCTTGAAAACCTTTTAGCCACAGAGGCGCTCTGCGTACCTGGGACTCCGCTTCGCGGGCAGGCAACAGAGGACACAGAGAAAACCAAAACCCTGAAAAAATTAAAGGCGAGCGAATCGAGAATACCTAAATCAGGTCAAGGCGGCGCGACCTCCGCCTTTCAAAGAACATTGCTTCCTTGCCTCTGAATTTCTCTGTGTCCTCTGTGACCTCTGTGGCTAAACAGGTTTTGACCTGCTTTTGACCTGCCCGTTTTGACCTACTCGTAGCGAACTTCAACGATGTCGATTTCGCGCAAACCGCCGGGGCTGTCGAAGCGCACCGTGTCGCCTTCGCGCGCTTTGAGCAATGCGCGCGCCAGCGGCGAGATCCAGCTGATGCGTCCCTCTTGTGCATTGGCCTCGTCGATGCCGACAATCTGATAGGTCATTTCTGCCCCACCGGCATCGCAGACGGTGACGGTGGCGGCAAAAAACACCTGGTCGCGATTGTCCTGATCAGCCGGATCGACGACGACGGCCGTCTCCAGACGTTTGCTCAGAAAGCGGATGCGCCGGTCGATTTCGCGCAGGCGCTTCTTGCCATAGATGTAGTCGCCATTCTCCGAGCGATCGCCGTTTCCCGCCGCCCAGGAAACCACCTTGACGATTTCCGGACGCTCGATTTTGACCAGGTGCTCGAACTCGGCACGAATCTGCGCATGACCGCGCTTGGTCATGTAGTTGTTGGTGCCCGCGGGAAGCCGAGCGCTTTGCGGGCCGGCATCTGGCGCCGCGTCTTCGTCGTCGCCCTCGGTTTCATTGACAAAAGCCTTGTTCATGTCATGGAAATTTGACCCAAAACAAAATGGTAGCATCCAAATCTTCATGAATTCGCCCACGACCCATCCGCAGCGTTCACTTGCCGTCGTGCTCCTGTTCGCCGGACTGATTGTCACGGTGGCGATGGGCATACGACACAGCTTCGGCCTGTTCCTGACGCCGATGAGCATGGAACACCAATGGAGTCGCGAGGTGTTCTCCTTCGCTCTGGCGCTGCAAAACCTCATGTGGGGTGCCTCGCAACCTTTTGCCGGCTGGCTGGCCGACCGTTTCGGGGCGCGCCGCGTGCTGTGGGGTGCCAGCCTGTTGTACGCGCTGGGACTGGTCGGCATGGCCTACTCCAGCACCGGCACCGGAATGGCGGCTACCGCCGGCCTGATGATCGGTGCGGCGCAAAGCGGCTGCACCTACAGCGTGGTCTTCGCCGCCATGGGCCGTCTGGTACCCGACGAAAAGCGCGGCTGGTCCATGGGCGTGGTGGCCGCCGCCGGTTCCTTCGGGCAGTTTCTGATGATCCCGGTGGCCTCAGGCTTGATCGGCG
>JAIPCS010000141.1 GCA_021738105.1 Sulfuritalea sp. | reverse complement strand
AAGTGGATGAGCCCTCGGTCGAGGCCACCATCGCCATCCTGCGCGGCCTGCAGGAGAAGTACGAGGTGCACCACGGCGTGGACATCACCGACCCGGCCATCGTAGCCGCAGCCGAGCTTTCACATCGTTACATTACCGACCGCTTTTTGCCGGACAAGGCCATTGATCTGATCGACGAGGCGGCGGCACGCATCAAGATGGAAATCGACTCCAAGCCCGAGGTGATGGACAAGCTCGAACGGCGTCTGATCCAGTTGAAGATCGAAAGCGAGGCGGTAAAAAAGGAAAAGGACGAGGCGTCGAAAAAGCGTTTGCTGCTGATCAAGGATGAGATCGACAAGCTGGAGCGCGAATACGCCAATCTGGACGAGATCTGGCGTGCCGAAAAGGCGCAGTTGCAGGGCTCGACTCATATCAAGGAGGAGATCGAGAAGCTGCGCGTGGAAATGGCGGAGCTGCAGCGTCAGGGTGCCTTCGACAAACTCGCCGAACTGCAATACGGCACGCTGCCCAAGCTTGAGGAGCAGTTGAAAGCGGCGGATATGGTGAATGAAAAAATCGGCTCTGGCGAGACGGGTGCGAATCGCTTGTTGCGCACCCAGGTCGGCGCCGAGGAGATCGCCGAGGTGGTGTCACGCGCCACCGGCATCCCGGTGAGCAAGATGATGCAGGGCGAGCGCGACAAGTTGCTCAAAATGGAAGACAAGCTGCACGACCGGGTGGTTGGGCAGGACGAAGCCGTGCGCCTGGTGTCGGATGCCATCCGCCGTTCGCGCGCCGGCCTGTCTGAAGAAAGCCGGCCCTACGGGTCCTTCCTGTTCCTCGGTCCCACCGGCGTGGGCAAGACCGAACTGTGCAAGGCGCTGGCCGAGTTTCTGTTCGACGCCGAGGACCATCTGATCCGCATCGACATGAGCGAATTCATGGAGAAGCACTCCGTGGCGCGGCTGATCGGTGCGCCGCCGGGCTATGTGGGTTACGAGGAAGGCGGCCATCTGACTGAGCAGGTACGGCGCAAGCCCTATTCGGTGATTCTGTTCGACGAAGTCGAAAAAGCTCACCCGGATGTGTTCAACGTGTTGCTGCAAGTGCTTGACGACGGTCGCATGACCGACGGCCAGGGTCGTACCGTGGATTTCAAGAACACCGTGATCGTGATGACCTCGAACCTGGGTAGCCAGATGATCCAGCAGATGTCCGGCTCGGACTATCAGGTGGTGAAAATGGCGGTGATGGGTGAAGTCAAGACGCACTTCCGTCCGGAGTTTGTGAACCGCATTGACGAAATTGTGGTGTTCCACGCGCTGGACGAAAAGAACATCGCCGGCATCGCGCGCATCCAGTTGCAGTTCCTGGAAGCGCGCATGGCGAAGCTGGAAATGACGCTGGAAGTTTCAGATGCGGCGTTGACGCTGATCGCCGAAGCCGGCTTTGATCCGGTATTCGGTGCCCGGCCCCTGAAGCGCGCGATTCAGGAGCGGATCGAAAATCCGCTTTCGAGACTGATTCTGGAAGGAAGTATTGGCGCCAAGGATACCGTGAAGGTCGATATCAGCAAGGGGCAACTCAGCTTTACAAAGGCTTGAATCGGCGAAGCTCGGACGTAGATTTGCCGTCTACGTCCGGGCCTGCCTTTGCAAAAGCTCAATCAGCGTGCTGCCGGGAATGTCCGGCGATATGGAAACGCCCGGCACTCCGGCGCCAGGCAAAGCCTCGGTGCTGTCAGCTACGGTGTGGATTGCCACGGCCCTGTTGCCAGCCGATGTGACGTCCGTTGTTTTGTTGGGCGCGGCTGTTTGAATGCCCGCCTGAATTCCAGCCAGCCCGTGAGTGTTGCTGGCGATACTCCTGCCTGTGGTCTCGGCGGTTGTCGTGACGGACGCTACGGTTGTCGCGGCGGTCGTCGTGCCGCGCCTGACGTTGTTCACCACGGTGTTGACGCACATCCTGCCGGCGTTCACGCTGGTCCTGACGCAACTCTTTGCGATCCTGACGTATCTCTCTCTTGTCGTTGCGGATTTCTCGACGTTCGCTGCGCACGCCGGCGATGTCGCCCTGTGCCTTTGCGCGTCGCAAATCGGCGCGGTCGCCGGCCAGTTCGCGAATGTCGCTGCGTAATTCACGCTTGTCCTGCCTGATGTCACGGTTGTCCTGGCGTATCTCGCCACGCCGGCCATCCCGGCTGCTGTCTTCGGCGTACGTCGCGGGTGCTATGGCTGCCAGGGCCAGCAGAGTGGTGGCGATCAAGCTGATATGCAGGGGTTTCGCTTTCACTTTCATGGTGTATTCCTCCGTGGTTGGTGGGCGGCACTCCTGTGCTGACCATGACCTGCAAGATAGGCGTGCTTTCCGGCGGAATCTGTAATGGAATGTCAGCAGATGTTTCAGTCTTGAATATCGGGTAGCATTCATCGATGTCCCTCAAATCCTCTGTCCGCACTGATGCCGCAGTGATTGCGCTGGTTGGCATTGCCCATGCCACGTCGCATTTGTTTCATCTTTTGTTACCTCCGCTGTTTCCGCTTCTGATGCCGGATTTCGGTTTTGGTTACACCGAGGCCGGTTTTCTGATGACCGTGTTTTTCACGATCTCGGGACTTGGCCAGGCGTTTGCCGGAATACTGGTCGATCGCTACGGTGCGCGTCGCGTGCTGATGGCCGGAGTGAGCCTGCTGGCGGCATCCGGTGTGGCACTCTCGGTGGCGCTCAACTATCCGATGCTGCTGCTGGCAGCGGCTCTGGCCGGTCTGGGCAATTCGGTATTCCATCCTTCGGATTTTTCGCTGCTCAACAAGAAAGTGTCGCCGCCTCGTCTGGGTCATGCATTTTCGGTTCATGGTTTGTCGGGCAATCTTGGCTGGGCCCTTGGCGCGACAATATCGGGCATGGCACTGGCAATGGGAAACTGGCGAGTCGCCGGAATTGTGGCCGCAGCGGTGGCTGTGGCTTCAGTGGTGGCGTTGCGACTCGCTCGACCGCTGCTGGATGACGACATGCCAAAAGTCGGCGCTGGTGAGACGGCGGTCGGCGCGACTTTTGCCTTTCTGGGCACACCGGTGATCTGGCTGGCGTTTGCCTTCTTTCTGTTGATTACCGCCGCATTTGGCGGCTTGCAGAGTTTTTCCGCACCGGTGCTGGGCGTGATCTACGGAATTTCTGCCGCTGCGGGTGTGGCGGCATTGACAGGCTATTTGCTCGGATCGGCGGCCGGCATGGTGGTCGGTGGCTTTGTCGCGGCAAAGGTCGAAGCGCATGAGCGCGCGGTTGGTGCCGCGCTGGTCGGGTCGGCACTGTTCGCGTCGATACTGGCGACCGGCCTGCCTCCCGCCTGGAGCGTATTGCCTCTGATGGTCGGCATCGGCATCGGCGTGGGTCTGGCCGGACCCTCGCGCGATTTGCTGGTGCGTCGCGTCGCGACGGATTCGCTGGCGGGTGGCAATGCATCGCCGGCGTTCGGTCGCGTCTATGGTTTCGTCTATTCGGGGCTCGATGTGGGGCTGGCAATGGGACCACTGGCCTTTGGCGTGTTGCTGGATGCAGGAGGCCGGAATGGAGTGCTGCCCGGTGTGGCGTTGCTGCAGATTCTGGCAGTGCTGACGGTGCTGGCCATGGGGCGAAAGCGCGTCCGGCCAGACCCTATAACGGCGTAGACCGCTCGGCCCAGTATGGGTCGCGCTTTTCGCGTTTCAGGGCTTTGCCGGCGACGTTGCGCGGGAAGCTCGGTAGGAAGACAACGGCGCTGACGCGCTGATTGATCCATTCGCACATTTGGTTTGCCGTAGCGTGAGCGCCGAGTTTTAGTACCAGGGCTGCGGCGGGGTTTCTCCCCATGTGTCGTGGGGAATGCCGAAGGCGGTGTGCTACTTGCCAGGCATCGTCCATACCCCGTCCCATTCGGCAGGAGGGGGTGTGTGTCGATATATCTGGCAGCGTTCAAGATAGATTCTTGATGGATGGTCTTGCGGGTTGCCAGCCAGTGCCAGGGCAAAGCAACGCTCGGCGCTGGCCCAGTCACGCTGGCGGTAGAGGGCAAGGCCCTCGGTGAAGGCGTCCAGCACATCGGCAAGATGCGGGAAGCTGTTCCCGGTGTGATGGTCGAGTGCCTCATAGATCGCTACCGGCATGCTTCGGCCGCGCACGCGAATCAGGTCGATCTCCCGCGCCGGTGAATGGTCCTTGATGGCGGCGTAGGTCGCGTCGCACACCAGGATCGAGGTACCGTAGAACTTGTTGGCGCTTTCCAGACGCTCGGCGAGATTGACCCGGTCGCCGATCACGGTGTACTCCATGCGTTTCAACGATCCGATATTGCCTGCAACCACGTTACCGGTGCTGATGCCTACTCCAATCCGTATTCCCTCGCCGCCGCGCGCGGCTCGACGCTGATTGAGCTGGTGCAGGGCCGTCATCATCCGGTTGCCGACCAGGACGGCATTGCTGGCGTCGTCGTCGCTTTGCAGCACCGAGCCGAAGGCCGCCATGATCATGTCGCCGATGTACTTGTCCAGAACGCCGTTGTGGGCGAATACGATATCCACCATGTCGGTGAAGTATTCATTGAGCAATGCCACCGTATCTTTGGCACCCAGACGCTCGGAGATCGATGTGAAGCCGCGAATGTCCGAAAACAGCACGCTGACATCGCGTCCGGTGCCGCCCAGAACGGCCTCTCCGCTTTCGAGAAGCTGGTCCACCACCGTCTTGCTCATGTAACGCGACATGGTGTTGCGCAGGCGTTTCTCCCGGGTGATGTCTTCCATCATCAACATGAAGCCGATGGGCTCGTCGCGGGTGCTGGTCAGCGGCACCGTGGTGAGATTTATCGACACGGTTTCCGAGTCGTCGACGATCAGGTCGGTGTCGACCGTGATATCGGTGTTGCCGGAAGCGCGCACTTTTTCAAGGCTGTTGGCGACCCAATTGTTGCGGCCGATGAAACGGGTATCCAGCGCGTGCCCAAGCAAATCTTCATCATCACGACGAAGGATGCGCCGGGCCGATTCGTTCACCTTGCGCACTACGCCATTAACGTCAAGCGTCAGCACCGCATTATTCATGCTGTGCAGAATAGCCTCGTTGTAATTGCGTTCTTCCATGACATCCTGGAAAAGCTGTGCGTTCTCGATGGCGACAGCGGCTTGGGCCGAGAAGGCCCGCAGGCGTCTTTCGTCGGCGCTGCCGAATTCGCCGCCTTTGCGATTGAGTATCTGCATGACCCCCAGTTTGCGTTCTCCGTGGGCGATGATCGGCATGCACAGGATGCTGCTGGTGTGATAACCGGTTTGGCGGTCAAATTCCGGATTGAAGCGGGGATCGTTATAGGCGTCGGCAATGTTGATGACAGCACCGCGGCTGAAACACTCGCCGGCGATTCCCGCATTCGCCGGAAAACGAAGTCCGGCGCCGGCAATCCCACCGGCAACCCGGGAAACCAGCTCATCGGTTTCAGGGTCGTAGAGAAACAGACTGCCGCGGTCGGCGTCGAGTAAGGTGGTCGCTGCCAGCATGATTTTCATCAGCAGCGGATCGAGATGGATTTCGGAGACGATGGAAATGCTGACTTCGAGCAGCATTGCCTCTTCGCGTTGTTGACGTTCGACCTTTTCGAACAATTGTGCATTTTCAAGCGCCGCCGAGGCTTGCAGGGACAAGCCTTCCAGCAGCCGTTGATCTTCGCTATCGAATTCTCCGACACACTTGTTCAGGACCTGGGTGACGCCAATCACTTCGCGATTCTTGTTGCGGATCGGGACACAAAGAATATTGCGTGTCTTGAAGCCCGTACGCCGGTCGACTTCCTGGTTGAAGCGCGAATCTGCGTAGGCGTCGGCAATGATTTCCGCCTTGCCGCTGGTGAATATCGAGCCGGCTAAACCCCGCGTACAGGGGAAACGAATTTCTCCGATCGAGTCTCCCTGCACGACTCGCGAAAACAGTTCATTGGTCTCCGGATCAAAAAGGAACAGCGAACTGCGTTCAGCATTCAATGCCTCGGTAACGACCTCCATCAGCCGCGGAAACAGCACATCCAGCGACAGGCTGTCAGAGACTCGATTGGCGATGTCCGCCAAGGCCGAGGTGCGGCGTAACAGCTCTGAAATCCGGAAGAAAAGCTGGGCCTTGCCCGACTCGTCAAGTCCTTGCAATAACTTCTCGATATCCTCTTGATGCAGGCGATGCTCGAGAATCTCGCGTATGGTTTCAAAGCCGATTTGCATGCGCAACGTGGGCAGAAGGCCGAAGGGCAGAGGTAACTTCTATTGTAACCAGATTCGGGGTGCGCCCATTACCCGAAAGCGGCGCCCCACTTGCGCTAACGGTCGCTGAGCATTATCGACTCAGTGCGCGGTGGCGGTGGCAGTCGACCAGGTGATCGTTGACCATGCCGGTCGCCTGCATGTGAGCGTACATGACGGTCGGGCCGATGAAGCGAAACCCGCGTCGCTTGAGTTCCTTTGACATTGCTTCAGCGGCAGGCGTGATGGCGGGTACCTCAGCCATTGAGCGCCAATGGTTGACCAGCGGCTGTCCATCGACGAATTGCCATAGCAACTGATCCAAAGTTCCTCCTTGCTCGTAGAGTGCCAGAGTCGCCCGGGCGTTGCTGATGCTGGCTGAAATTTTCAGCCGGTTTCTGATGATTCCCGCATCTTCGAGAATGCGTGCGACATCCTTTTCTTCGTAGCGGGCAATTTTCTCCGGATCAAAATCATCGAAAGCGCGCCGGTAGTTTTCACGCTTTCTGAGAACGGTAATCCATGACAATCCGGCCTGGGCGCCTTCCAGGATCAAAAATTCGAACAGAGTCCGTTCGTCGTGACATGGTACGCCCCATTCGGTGTCGTGATAGGCCACATACATGGGGTCGCTGCCACACCATGGGCATCTGACGAGGTCTGCCATTGCCCTAAGCCGGCCCGGCCAGAACCCAACAGGGGAAGCTTCGATGAAGCGTCTTGCCGCTTGGCCGGAAAGGCGAATTGAAGGCCCCCCACCCCCATCCCCGCCCCAGGGCGGGGCTACCGATCAGCTCGCTTCGCTCGAAATTCTTCGCGGTATACGTCATGGCCTGGCTGCTGGGTGACTAATTCAGGACCATCACGCCGCGCTTGAGACCATGGTCTTCAGGATGAGCGGAAAGGACAAACCCCAGGCTGGCAACAAAGGCCAGCATCCGTGCGTTCTCGGATAGAAAATCGCCATGCATGTAGCGCAAGCCGCTGCTTCGGGCTGTTTCAATGAGCAGACCCATCAGGCGGCGGGCGAGTCCCTTGCCCTGCCAGTCATCCGCCACCACGATGGCAAATTCGCAAGACTCTCCGTCAGGACTGGTCGCATAGCGGACTACACCGACTTCTTTCTCTGCTCCCTCCACTTCGATAGTGGCGACAAATGCCATCTCGCGGTCGTAGTCGATCTGAGTCAGCCTTACCAATTGTGAAGGCGAGACTTCGCGGATGGTGTTCATGAAGCGCATGTAGCGCGATTCAGACGAGAGTGCCTTGACGAAGTCCTGTTCCATGCGGAAGTCTTCGGGTTTGATCGGTCGGATGGTGACCACGCAGCCATCCTTGGCCTTGTAGCTCGTTTGCAGGTGTGATGGATAGGGATGGATCGCCATGTGGTCATAGCGACCTGCGGTGATCGGCATGTTTTCGATGGTGATGCGTGCATCGACGGCGACCGCGCCATTTTCGTCAACGATCAATGGATTGATGTCCATTTCACTGATCCACGGGAGTTCGCAGACCATTGAGGACACCCTGAGCAGAACGGCTTCGATAGCCTCCATGTTGACCGGAGGCATGTTGCGGAATTCGCCGAGCCGTGCGGTGGTTCGAGTGGATGCGAGCATGTCGGCGATCAGTACCGAATTCAGCGGCGGCAGGGCGACCGCGCGATCGCTGTTGTAGGCCTCGACATTGGTACCACCGGGGCCGAGAACGATGGTCGGTCCGAAAATCTTGTCGCGCACCATGCCGACCATCAGTTCCCGACCATTGGCTTTCTGGATCATGGGTTCTATCGCGATGCCGTTGATATGGGCGTCAGGGCGGTTCCTTTTCACTTCGTCCATGATTTCCAGCCAGGTATCGCGAACGGTGGCGAGGCTGTTGATATTCAAACGCACACCGCCGGAATCGCTTTTGTGCGTAATCTGCGCTGAATCGATTTTCATCACCACCGGCAGCCCGAGTTCTTCGGCAAGCACCATGGCTTCGGAGGCAGAGCGGGCTACCATGGTTTGCGCAATCGGTATCCGGAAAGAGGCCAGCAGGGCCTTCGACTCCATTTCGCTGAGTACCTTGCGTCCTTCCATCAACGCGGTTTCAATGACGAGGCGCGCCGACTCCAGTCGCGGCGGGGCCTGATCTGAAATCGAGGGCGGCGTCTGCATCAACAATTGCCTGTTCCGGTAGTAGTTGGAAACATGCGAGAACAGATCGACCGCCGGTTCCGGTGTATTGAACGTCGGGATTGCGGCGCCCTGAAACAGCTTGCGCGCCTCGGTCACCTGTTCTTCGCCCATCCAGCAGGTGACCAGCGGTTTATCGCTATGCCGTGCGATTTCTATTACCGTTCGCGCCGCCTGGGTCGGATCGGTCATGGCCTGTGGTGTAAGGATCGCCATGACGCCATCGATACCATCGTCGTCGATA
>JAIPCS010000140.1 GCA_021738105.1 Sulfuritalea sp. | reverse complement strand
ATAGGGGTCGGAGTGATTTCAGTTTTCAAATCACTCCGACCCCTTGGCGTAGTGAATTCAAACGTTGGACGTCTTGATAGCGATGAATCCCCGCCTTGTTTCGCTTAGCGCCGAGCTTGGCATTTCAAGTCAGTTCTTTGCAACTCGCGCCTTGTGCGAGTGCGAGGAAGCGTCCTGCCTTGAAGTCGCTGAAGTAGGGACCGACGGCAAAGATCACTTGCTGGTTCCCGCCGCTGCAAGCGCTTGGCGCAATCTCAAGGCCGCCGCCCTCGGCGACAGCATTTCGTTGTTCATCGTTTCGGCCTTCCGCAGCATCGACCGCCAAACCGAGATTGTTCGCCGAAAGCTTGAGTCCGGCGCGCCTATCGAGGACATACTGACCGTGTGTGCGCCGCCAGGGTTCAGCGAGCACCACACCGGGCGCGCCGTCGACCTATCAACTCCCGGCAGTCGCGCGCTGGAAGTTGAGTTCGAACAAACCCCAGCATTTGTTTGGCTTCGTGCGCACGCCGCCGACTTTGGCTACCATCTCTCATATCCCATTGGTAATTCCAGTGGTTACCAATACGAGCCTTGGCACTGGTGTTTCAACGACGTCCAACCCATCAATCCACAGGACGCTGCGCGTTGAAGCCGCGCAGCGCCGGTCACCTTGAACGTCCGCAAGCAATACCGAGTCCACACCCTGCGCCCATACCCATGTCGAAGTCTGCGATATCAGAGTACCTAAAGACCGCTGGGCAAGTCTTTGCCGTCGTAGCTCTTCTCGCCTACGTCGTGCTGCTACTGCACAAGGGCTTCATCGACATTGCGGTAATTGAGGCGGCCCATCCTGGATCCGAGTTTTGGCTTGCCTTGGGCCGGCATCTCTTGCGCGTACTGGGTGGAGGCTGAGGTGTCGCATCGAGCGGATATTCAACGAGAATTGGGGGGGCGAACCACAATTACCGCCGTACCACCAGAGCCGACTTTTCGGCCGGACCTGCAGCTTGACAAACTAAAGGGGTCAGCATCAAAACTAACTAAAGAGGTCAGCGTCGAATTTTTTCGAATCTGCCGGATTCGGAGGAGAGGAAGATGAGAAAGCATGTGATGCGGCTCTCTTCGATTGCTTTGATTGGTTCACGGCAGGATGCGGGCATGAATTAACTGTTTTTTCAAAATCGTTGAGCCTTGCAAATCACTCCCATGCCCACCTCCGGAACTATCGCACTCGTAACTGCCTCTGCTTTCAGCGCGGCAGCAGCCCTTGCACATATCGCATGCGTTGTGCTCGGCCCTTCAGCCTACCGATTCATGGGCGCCGGGGAAAAGATGGCGCGCGCCGTTGCTGCCGGGAAACTACAGCCAACCCTCACAACGCTGGCCATTTCGGCAGTTCTTTTTGTCTGGTCCGCCTACGCCTTGTCTGGTGCGGGTCTCATTGCGCACCTGCCATTCACGAAGCCAGCCCTTGTCGCCATCACGGCGGTCTATCTGGGGCGCGCCGTCTTGTTTCCTTTTCTGCGTCCAGCCTTCCCCGGAAACTCCAACACTTTCTGGCTTGTTTCCTCAGGCATCTGTCTTGTCATCGGCCTGGTGCATCTCTATGGCCTTGCGGCACGTTGGACGGCGCTGTGAGGAACTCAAGCCACGATACTGCGTCAGCATCGAAATCGAATTCGCAAAACACAAAAAGTCGGCGCTGACAGGACGGCGCGCCCTTTGCTCGGCCGCCAAGCGTTGCAGGAGATTGACCAAAGCGGACCGTTGTTCCCGTTCGGGAACCAACATCACGGCTGCAACAGCCTCGCGAAGCTTGATATCCGGAAGTGTTCAAGGCAGCATTGGATAAACTGAACATCTTTCTACAGCAACGATTCACGAGGCTTCTCCGGATATGAGCAAAGACTACTTCGAACACAAGGCAGGCAGTTACGAGCAAAACACAAGCCGGGTTGATAACGTCGAGAACATTGCCAATTCAATTCTGGGCGCCATCAAACTGGATAAATCCATGCACGTCATGGACTTTGGTTCGGGCACGGGGCTGCTGCTGGAGCGGGTTGCGCCGCATGTCGGAAAAATCACGGCGGTGGATATTTCAAAATCCATGAACCGCGAACTGGACGGGAAGCGCAACCGCCTGGGCTGCGACATCGAAATTGCGGAAGTCGACCTGGCGAAATCCGACATCGATGGAAAGTTCGACGGAATCATTTCCTCGATGACGATGCACCACATCGAGAATATCGAGGCGATGTTGCGCAAGTTTCATTCGATGCTGAACGAGGGCGGGTTTATCGCACTCTCCGATCTGGATACCGAAGACGGCAGCTTTCATACGGAAGACACCGGGGTTTTCCACTTCGGTTTCGACAGAAAAGCGCTTTCGGAAATCGCGTCGAACGCCGGCTTCAAAAACGTCGATGTCGTTTCGGCAAGCGTGATACCGAAGCCGCACGCTGATTTCCCGGTTTTTCTGTTGACGGGTTTTCGCTGAGTTGTTCGTGCCGCTCGAGTTAGCACTCTGCTACGGTTGCGTTCGGTGGAATTAATGAACCGCTATCTGGAATCTTCGGAATTTGTCGATTGGCGGACTCCGGCCGTGCTTGCCCGGGCCCGCAGACTGGCCAAGGGTGCTGAGACGCCGGAAGACATTGCCCGCCGCTGCTTTGAATTCGTTCGCGACGACATCAGGCACAGTTGGGACCACCAATTGAACCCGGTCACCTGCAAGGCTTCCGACGTACTCGAACACGGAACCGGCTACTGCTATGCCAAAAGCCATTTGCTCGCCGCACTGCTGCGTGCCAATGGCATTCCGGCGGGCCTGTGTTATCAGCGGCTGACGATTGACAACGACAGGCCGCCGTTCTGCCTGCACGGTCTCAACGCGGTCTACCTCGAGCCGTACGGCTGGT
Organism: Sulfuritalea sp.; assembly: GCA_021738105.1. The sequence continues at coordinate 5,766 of JAIPCS010000140.1, read as the reverse complement.
ACCGCATCGACGCACGGGGCAACAAGCCGGGCGTCACGGCCGATTTCTGCCCGCCCGTGGAACGGCTGGCATTTGCGATCGGTAGCCATGGCGAGGCGGACCTTCCTGAAATCTGGGCCGAACCATTGGCCATCGTTGTCCGGGCGCTCGACGAAGGCAAGACCTGGAGGGATGTGGGTGAAAACCTGCCCGACATCGAACTGGTATCGATCCAAAGACAAAGGCATGAGTAAGGCTGGCGAAGCCCGGCACCAACAGCCGGCGAACCTGGCGATACGCAATACCCTGCAGCCGGGTAAGATTTTTCTCCCCTCTCGACAGAGGTAATCGACAGGAGAACAACAATGATCAAAGTCAGTGTGATGTATCCCAATACCCCGGGTGGCCGTTTCGACCACGAGTACTACCGCGACAAGCACATGCCGATGGTGAAGGCGAAAATGGGCGACAACTGCAAGTCGTACGCCATCGACAAGGGCCTGGGAGGCGGAGCACCGGGCGCAGAGTCTACCTATGTCTGCATCTGTCATATCTTCTGCGATTCGGTCGAGGCATTTCAGGCCGGGTTCGGTCCGCACGCCAAGGAGATCATGGCGGACATTCCCAACTACACCGATTTGACGCCCGTCATGCAGGTCAGCGAAGTCGTCGTCGGCTGAGGTTCGGGTTTCGCAGGGAGCACAGAGCGGTGGTTCCAGCGGGCTTCGATGTCCCACCGTCTTGCGAACTGGCGCGGTAATTCCTTCGACCCCTTTATTCGGAGCGCTTGCACATGAACCACACGCTGACAGCCCTGACCGGGTTCATCGCCTGGACCCTGTTTCTTCTGATCCTGATGGAGACCATCCGCTCCAGGCTGGTGATCAACAAAGAGATCCCCGCCAACGGGTTTCAGCCGGACAACGGCAATCTCACGCCCTTCATGCAACGACTGGCCCGGGCGCACGCAAATTGTCTGGAAGGGCTGCCAGTGTTCGGCGGACTGATGCTGGTTGCCGTGCTTGCCGGAAAGTCATCGGTGACGGATGGTCTGGCCTTCGTGTTGCTGGGTGCGCGGGTGCTTCAATCGTCCATTCACATTGCCTCGCTGTCGGAGATGGCGGTCACCTCGCGCTTTCTGGCATTCACCGTGCAGGTGGGTATTGCCGTGTATTGGACGTTCCGGCTGCTGACCGGGTAGCGCCCGAGGCAAGTGAAGCACCGGCTGGCGTCGCCCATCGGTCGTGCATTCCGAATCGCTGTTTCTCCAGGAATGAGGGAAACGCCGTATCCGGAATGCTAGCGGGAATGCAGTTGGCGCATCAGCTCACCGTGATCGGGCAGGGATCGCGCGAGTTCCAGATTGGAGGTTTTGATCTGCTGCATGGTGTGCCATGCGTTTTCACTGTTGAGCTGGGCGGTCATGCCATGCGGGCGTTGCGGCAGGCGGCCGAAACCGGTCGCAATGGCATAAAAACTGGTCTCGCCGAACAGTGAATGATGTTGCCAATCGACAATCCCGGTCCGGTCGTAGAACTCCAGGGTCGTCACCAGCGAATCCGGCGGTGGCAGGGAGCGTGCGGCGCGCCAGAACTCGCTGTCGTCGCGCTGGTTGAGCAGGTAATGCAGGACGATGAAATCGCGCACCTCGTCGTATTCCTGTGCGACTTTCTGGTTGTAACGCTGGATCAGCAGCGGGTCGAAGCCGGTGTCGGGGAAGTAGTCGAACAGCAGTTCGACGCTTTTTTGCGCGAGAAAGATGCCGGTTGATTCAAGGGGTTCGAGAAAACCGGCCGAGAGGCCAATGGCGATGCAGTTCCTGACCCAGAAATTCTCGCGTCGGCCTACCTTCATCGGTATATGGGTGGGTGTGGCGTCCGGTTGACGGACATGGGCTTTCAATTCGCTGGCCGCCTGTTCCCTGGAGAGGAAGCGGCTGGAATACACGTAACCGTTGCCGATCCGGTGGCGCAGCGGAATACGCCAGCACCAGCCGGCCGTGAGCGCGGTGGCACGGGTGTAGGGATGAAAATCGTCATCCTGGGGCTGGGGGAGTACCACGGCGCTGTCGCACAACAACTGCTCGGCCCAGCTGATATGCCGGTCGCCCAGGGTTTTCTCGATCAGATGCGCGGCGAAGCCGCTGCAATCGATGAACAGATCAGCTTTCAGTGCGCCGTGTGCGGCGGTGTCCACGTGGCTGATGAAGCCGCGTTCGTCGAGGACGGTGTTGCGCACGTCGTCAACGATGTGATGCACGCCGCGGCTGGTGGCGATATCGCGCAGGAAAGCGGCGAAGGCGTGGGCGTCGAGGTGATAGGCATAGGCGCCCTGACGCATGATGGCCGAGGTTTCCAGCGGATTGCCGGCGAGTGGATGTGGTCCGCGTTTCATATCGCCGAGCAGCGCCTGGAGGGAATAGGCCACGTAAGGTGAATGCTCGCGACCGGTCTGGTGATGTCGCAGCCAGTGATGAAATAGCGGCAGGCCGACGATCTGCGGCGCACCGATCGTACCAAAGGGATGCCAGATGTCTCGCGTGTCTCGATGCCAGTCTGCAAACTTGATGCCGAGTTTGTAAGTGGCGTCGGTGGCCTTCATGAAGGCGGTTTCGCCAATACCCTTGGTGCGCAGAAAGGCCCCCAGGGGCGGCACCGTGGCCTCGCCGACGCCGATACTGCCTATCGTCTCCGACTCGACCAGAGTGATGCGGCAACGTTCGGGATCGAGAAAGCGGTTGAGAAAGGTGGCGGTGATCCAGCCGGCAGTTCCACCGCCGACGATCAGGATGTTCTTGATGGCTTGTGACATCGGGTCCGTATCGAAATCTGCAATGGCTCAGGATAGCAAATCGCCTGACCGAAAAAACACTTGCAATCACAATGATTGTATATACAATTGTTTCATGAGATCAGCGACCACCGCTTCAGGCAAAACAAGCACTGCCGTCATCGACAAGGAGGTGCGTCCGGTGACGCCGCGTGGCTGCACCAATTTCAAGACCCGCCAACTGGGCCGGCTGTTGTCGCGTCATTACGATGCCGAGGTGGCGCGTGCCGGGCTCAAGACCACCCAGTTTTCGCTGCTGAGCCACGTGCTGCATCTGGGGCCGATCGCCCCCGGCGATGTGGCGCAGCGCATGGGTATGGATGCACCGACACTGAGGCGCAACCTGCGGCCGCTGATCGACGCCGGCTGGCTGGTGCAGGACCCCGGCCCCGACGCGCGCAGCCGTCGCATCAGCCTGACCGACGCTGGGCGCGCCAAGCATGCCGAGGCGGCGCGCTATTGGAAAACCGCGCAGCGGACGATCAATGAACGGCTTGGCACCGAGCGGGTGGCGGTGTTGCACGATCTGCTCGACGACTGCACCGCGCGTCTGCGGTCCGGCACTGCAGACACCAAAAACTGACTTCATCGAATCCGGACCACCGGATCCCCCCCCAACCCCAATCTTCCGGAGACCTGCATGAACCCCGCAACTACCCGCAGTGGCGCTCATTTTTCGCTTGCCGAACTCGGCCGCATGGAGCAATGGAAATCCCATACGGCAGAGATCGCCGCGATGCCCGGCATCAAGGTGCCGGGGAAATGCTTTCTGCATCCGTTGCTCGGTCTCACCGGCATGGAAATTTCTGTCAACTGCCTGCCGGCCGGCGCCAAGGTGCCGTTTTCGCACACGCATCGCGAACACGAGGAGCTGTATCTATTCCTGCGCGGACGCGGCCAGTTTCAGGTTGATGGCGAAGTCATCGAGATCAATGAAGGCACCGCGTTGCGCGTCGCCCCCGAGGGTTCGCGTACCTGGCGCAACAACTCGACCGAGGATTTGTACTATCTGGTGATCCAGGCCACAGCCGGCAGCCTGAAGACGCCGGGCAGCGACGACGGTCTGCCCCAGCCGGGCAGGCCGGTCTGGCCGGCCTGAGCACATGAACGCCGCTGCTGCAACTGCACAGGCCGGACGTCTGCAGGCGATGCTGCATGGCCCGGTACTGCTGACACTGTTTCGCCTGGCCACACCCAATGTGATCGGTCTGGTGGTCGTCACCTTCGTGATCGGCTTCGATGGCTGGATACTCGGCCGGGTCGGCGCCGATGCCCTGGCTGGCATCGCGCTGGTGTTTCCGCTGGCCATGTTGATGATGCAGATGTCGGCCGGTGGCATCGGGGGCGCGGTGACCGCCGCCGTGGCGCGCATGCTCGGCGCCGGGCGTAACGAGGATGCCGCCACTCTGGCACTGCATGCGGTGCTGATCGCGGTGTTGCTGGCGGCGGTTTTTGCCGGGCTGCTGCTGGGCTCCGGTCGCCCGCTGTATGCGCTGATGGGCGGCGAGGGCGCCGCACTGGACGCGGCGCTGGCGTATTCCAATGTGCTGTTTGCCGGTGCGCTGCTGATCTGGCTGAGCAATACCCTGGCCGCCATCGTGCGCGGCTGCGGCAACATGGTGCTGCCGTCGGCGGCGATGATCGGTACCGCGCTGGTGCACATCGCGCTGTGTCCGATACTGGTATTCGGTGTCGGCAGTTGGGCCGGCTTGGGCATTGCCGGGGCGGCTTTCAGTTCTCTGCTGATCAACCTGCTGATGGCGCTGGTGCTGGCGGTCTGGCTGGTGCGCGGCAAAGGCAGCCTGCGCCTGGATTGGCACGGCTTCAGGATGCATCCGGAGATGTTCGGCGCCATTCTTCGCGTCGGTGCACCGGCCTCCTTGAGCCCGGTGCTGAGCAACCTCAGCGTGGCACTGGTCACCGCCCTGATCGGCAGTTTCGGCACGGCCGCGCTGGCCGGTTACGGTGTGGCCGCGCGCCTCGAGTACGTGATGGTGCCCATCGCCTTCGGTTTCGGCACGGCGCTGACGGCGCTGGTGGCCACCAACATGGGCGCCGGGCAGAGAGACCGCGCCTTGCGCGTCACCTGGTCGGGCGGCCTGGTGGTGGCGGCGTTCACGGGCGTACTCGGCATCAGCGCGGCAATTCATCCGCCCTTGTGGATGGGTATTTTCACCAACGACCCGGCGGAGCTCGAATTTGGCGGGCGCTATCTGCGGGTGGTCGGTGCCTTCTAAGCGTTCTTCGGGCTGGGCCTGGCGCTGTTCTTTGCTTCTCAGGGGGCCGGGCGCATGTTCTGGCCGCTGGCAGGCAGTGTTGCCCGCGTCATCTTCGTCGGCGGCATCGGCTGGTGGTTCGTGCATGTACTCGATGGCGGCGCCGACGGCATGTTCGCAATTGTTGCCGCAGGCTTCGCCGTCTATGCGCTGATCATTGCCGGCTCGATCCGGCTTGGCAGCTGGGCGCGGATCTGACGGGCGCGGCGACGGAACTGCAGACCCGGGATCCGACCAGTGTCCCCGTTCAGCGGCTGGTGATGGCCGCGACTTCCGAGGTCCAGCGCACTATTTCATCCACCGCTGCGGCGGGCGCGCCGATATGGTCCGAATCCGGCTCGGTCATCCGCGTGGAGGGATTGCGCGGCAGCAGGTCGAACATGGGAAGGTTTACTTTTCTCAGACCTGGAGAGTCGCGCAGAGGCACCATCCAGAGTATCGGCACCTGCGGGTTGGCAGATGTCGCAGCGCGCTTCATGCTCATGGCGCCATCGGGATTGAACCAGTCGAGATAGATGGCGGGGCTGGTGGATATCGGATAGGTTCCGCGCCGTCCTTCGAAATCGGCGAGTTCCGTCTTCTCATCACCCTTGCCGTCGCTGACCAGTTGCCGGGCGCGAGTCACGGTGGCCCCGAGTTTTTCGCGGAAAAGGCGGATGCCGGCACCGCCGCCGGGCGCGAT
>JAIPCS010000139.1 GCA_021738105.1 Sulfuritalea sp. | reverse complement strand
CAGGCAAGCCGGGTGGAACCCTTGCGTCCAGCGTGACCGATCTGCATCGAAATCCTGGTGTCGCCATTGGCATGAACATAGGCAACAATGCGCTTCCAGGCATCCATCTGTCCATCGTTCCAGATACCGGTGCATCCGGGCGTAATGCGCGCATCGGGGGAGACACAGGTCATTTCGGTAACGATCAGCGCCGCCCCGCCCATGCCGCGACTGCCGTAGTGCACCAGGTGGAAATCTCCGGGCATGCCTTCTTGAGCAGAGTACATGCACATCGGCGACACGACGACGCGATTGCTCAGTGTCATTTCACGCAGCTTGAAGGGAGTAAACATCGGAGGCACCGGTACAGCAGCCTTGGATAAGGGCAGCCCGCTTCTGGCCGCAAACCAGCGATCAAAATCGTCTGTGTAGGCCGAGTCGCGCAACTTCTGGTTGGCGTGACCAACGCGCTGACTGCCGGTAAGCACGGCAAAGGCAAACTGTTCCGGCTCCATGCCGACATAGCGCTCGACATCCTCGAACCAGGTCATGCGATTGCGCGCCGCGCTTTGCAGTTTGAGTGCTTCAATCTCGCGTTCCGACTGATAGCGCGCCAGTCGTGTCGGCACATCGCCTTCCGTGCTGCTCATTACCTTGACCAGTGCCGCCGCGTCTTCCATTGCCAACTTGGTACCGGAACCAATGGTGAAGTGGGCTGTATGCGCCGCGTCACCCAACAGTACGATGTTGTCCTTGAACCAGCGTTCGCAAAGTACCCGATTGAACTTGAGCCAAACCGCCGATCCGCGCAAGTGAGTCGCATTGGAGATCAACTTGCTGCCATCGAGCAAATCTGCAAAAAGTTCCTCGCAGAAAGCAATCGACTGGTCCGGCTCCATCTTGTCGATACCGGCCTTGAGCCAGGTATCTTCGGGCGTCTCGACAATGAAAGTCGCCCACTCTTCGTTGAACTGGTAGGCATGAAGGTTGAACCAGCCGTGCTCGGTCTGCTTGAAGGCAAAGGTGAACGCATCCAGCTTTTTCTTGGTACCCAGCCAGATGAAGCGGCACTTGCGCACGTCAATGCGCGGATTGAAATGGCTCTCGTGCTTTCTTCGAGTAGTTGAATTCACACCATCGGAACCGATGACCAGATCGTATTCTCTGGAGTAATCGTCCGGATCCCTGAATTCGGACTCGAATTGCAGCTTGACTCCCAGTTCGAGAGCGCGCGCCTGAAAAATCTGTAGCAGCTTCAAACGGCCAATGCCGCAAAATCCATGACCGCCGGAGACGATCCGCCGCTTTTTGAAGAACACGTCGACGTTGTCCCAATGATGAAAATTGCGCTCGATTTCCTCGACCACCTTGGGATCGTCCTGGCGGAAACCATCCATGGTCTTGTCCGAAAACACGATTCCCCAGCCAAAGGTACTATCTGCCTTGTTGCGCTCGATCACCGTGATGTCGCAGGCGGGATTGGCCTTTTTCATCAAAATCGAAAAATACAGACCGGCGGGACCTCCGCCCAGGCAAACGATGCGCATACGCGTCTCCTCAAATCACTTATTTACTTACAACGTGGATATTTTAGGTCTAAAGTATTTCGCCTGTCAACAGACTTATCATTTCGCAGTTGAAGACAAAACGCCGGATATCAGAGTCCGCCTCAACAGGTCACTGGAAGTGATCGAATACAATACCGCCCCATCACTGCTTTCAGGTTCACCATCCATCCCGCCCAAGTCTATAGAAATTAAATGAGAACCCTTTTTGTCACTGGTGGCGCAGGATTCATTGGTTCAGCGCTGATCCGCCTGTTGATCGCGGACAGCGACTGGCGCGTCGTCAATATAGACAAACTGACCTACGCAGGGAACCTTGAATCACTGGCTGAACTGGCTGATAACCCGCGCCATGTCTTCAGTTGCAGCGACATTTGCGATCGGGTAGCACTGGACACGCTTTTTTCCGAACATCAGCCCGCCGGTGTGATTCATCTGGCCGCCGAATCACATGTCGACCGATCTATCCATGGGCCGGGCGACTTTATCGAAACCAATATCAGCGGCACCTACACCCTGCTCGAAGCCGCCCGCGCCTACTGGTCTTCACTTGACGCAGCCGGAAAGGCAGCGTTTCGTTTCCATCATGTGTCGACCGACGAAGTCTTTGGCTCGCTGGGTGACACGGGCCTGTTTGTCGAAGCCAGCCCCTATCAACCGAACTCCCCTTACTCTGCATCCAAGGCCGCCTCGGATCATCTGGTGCGCGCCTGGCATCACACCTACGGCCTGCCAACACTGATCACCAACTGCTCGAACAATTACGGTCCCTGCCAGTTTCCTGAAAAGTTGATCCCGCTGATGATCCACAACGCTGTCTCGAACAAGCCCCTGCCGATCTATGGCAAAGGCGACAACGTGCGCGACTGGCTGTATGTCGATGACCATGCGCGTGCCCTCCGCCTGGTCTTCGAACACGGTGTTGTTGGTGAAACCTACAATATCGGCGGTCACAATGAAAAGACCAATCTCGAAGTCGTCGATACCCTATGCGCGCTACTAGACGAACTGAAGCCGCGCCATGACGGCCGCGGCTACCGCACCCAGAAGATCACGGTTGCCGACCGCCCCGGCCACGACAAACGCTACGCCATTGATGCGACGAAGATCGAACGCGAACTGGGCTGGACGCCGCAGGAAACGTTCGAGTCCGGAATGATGAAAACGGTGCGCTGGTATCTGGATAACCCGGCCTGGGTTGCCCACGTGGTTTCCGGTGAATACCGGCAGTGGATGGATCGCAATTACGGAGATCGCACATGAGCTCGCAAAGTACCCGCGGCATCATCCTCGCCGGTGGCTCGGGCACCCGGCTGCACCCGGTCACCCTTGCCGTATCGAAGCAGCTTCTGCCGATTTACGACAAGCCGATGATTTACTATCCGCTCACCACGCTGATGCTGGCGGGCATCCGAGACATTCTGCTGATATCGACTCCGCTGGACACGCCACGCTTCGAACAACTGCTGGGCGACGGCTCACAATGGGGCCTCAATATCCAGTACGCGGTACAGCCCAGCCCGGATGGTCTGGCGCAGGCTTTCATCATTGGCCGCGAGTTTGTCGACAATCATCCCTCGGCCCTGATCCTCGGCGACAATCTGTTCTACGGCCATGATTTCGCCACGCAATTGCAGCGCGCTGCAAAAGTCGGCGCTGGCGCGACGGTGTTCGCTTATCCGGTCAGCGATCCGGAGCGCTACGGCGTAGTCGAGTTTGATGCAGCAGGTGCTGCCATCAGCATCGAGGAAAAGCCCAAACAGCCCAAGTCGCGCTATGCCGTCACCGGTCTGTATTTCTACGACACGCAGGTCTGCGATATTGCTGTCGGACTTAAACCTTCCGCGCGCGGTGAGCTCGAGATTACCGATCTAAACCGGATCTATCTCGAAAAAGGCCAGCTCAGAGTCGAAATCATGAGTCGTGGCCTGGCCTGGCTCGACACCGGAACGCACGAGTCGCTGTTGGAAGCCGGCCAGTTCATCGAGGTCATCGAGAAACGCCAGGGTCTCAAAGTGGCCTGCCCGGAAGAAGTGGCCTGGCGCAAAAAATGGATCGACGATGCGCAGCTGACAAAACTGGCCGAACCCCTGGCCAAGAGCGGCTACGGCCAGTACCTGCTCGCCTTGCTTGAACACCAGGCCCGGGCATGAAAGCGATTCCTACCGAAATTCCGGAGGTCGTGCTGATTGAACCCAGGGTATTTGGTGACGAACGCGGCTACTTTTATGAGAGTTGGAACAAACGGACATTTGCCGAGCTGGGCATTGATGCCGAGTTTGTGCAGGACAATCATTCCAGGTCGCAGCGAAATGTGCTGCGCGGCCTGCACTACCAGATCGAACACGCCCAGGGCAAACTGATCCGGGTCACCGCCGGATCGGTCTATGACGTCGCGGTGGATCTGCGACGCTCCTCGCCCACCTTTGGTCAATGGGTCGGCTTCACGCTATCGGCCGAAGACAAACGCTTGGTCTGGATTCCGCCCGGCTTCGCCCATGGGTTCTGCGTCACGTCGGACTCCGCCGAGTTTCTCTACAAGACCACGGACTACTACAGTCCGGCGCACGAACGCACCCTGCTGTGGAACGATGCGCAACTGGCGATTCCCTGGCCGCTCTCCGGAGAACCCGTACTCGCGGCAAAAGATGTGATGGGCAAACCATTCAGCGAGGCCGAAACCTTCGCATGAAGATTTTGCTGACCGGAAGTCACGGCCAACTCGGTCGTGAATTGAAAAGATCACTGGCGAGTCTGGGGGATCTGGTTGCCTGCGATCATCAGCAGCTCGATCTGTCCGATCCGGACATGCTCCGCTCCACCGTCCGCAGCGTCGCTCCCGCACTGATTGTCAATGCCGCCGCCTATACCGCAGTAGACAAGGCGGAAACAGAAACCGAGATGGCGCACGCCATCAATGCCGCCGCGCCAGGCATCCTGGCCGAGGAAGCCGCAAAACTCGGGGCACGTCTGATTCACTATTCGACCGACTACGTTTTTGACGGCGTCAAAGCTGCACCCTATACAGAAGCTGATCTTCCCTCACCGTTATCTGCTTATGGCCGCAGCAAGCTCGATGGGGAACGGGCGATTGCTGCCTCTGGCTGCCGTCACCTAATCTTTCGCACCAGCTGGGTATTTGGACTGCACGGTACTAACTTCATGAAAACCATGCTGCGTCTGGGTCGGGAACGCGAGGAACTGCGCGTAATCGGCGACCAGTTTGGCGCCCCCACCTGGACCCGTCATCTGGCCGATACCACAGCCCTGGTCCTTGCCCGTCGGGAAACCCCCGACGGCCTCTACCATCTCACCGCCGCCGGCGAGACGAGCTGGCACGGCTATGCCGAAGCCATCTTCGCCGAGGCGCGCAACTCCGGATTGATGGATCGATCGCCCGTGGTTCGCCGTATCACCAGCGCCGAGTTTCCACTGCCGGCATTGCGGCCGGCCAACTCACGACTCGACTGCTCGCGCTTCCAGCAGGATTTCGACCTGGCGCTACCCGATTGGCGCAGCGGCCTGATCGATTGTCTTGCCGATGCCCGATTCTGACTTGTAACGCACAATACAAAACATGGCCGCCATTTCCACCTACGACGAATCCTCCTTTCGCGTCCTCAAGGGACTGGAGCCGGTGCGCGAGCGCCCCGGCATGTATACCCGCACCGACTCGCCCGCGCACATCATTCAGGAAGTCATCGACAACTCCGCTGACGAAGCGCTTGGCGGACATGCGAAAAACCTCCATGTTCTGCTGCACCTGGACGGCTCGATCACGGTCACCGACGATGGCCGGGGAATTCCTGTCGGCCTGCATCCTGAGGAGAAAATTCCCGTTGTTGTGCTTGCGTTCACCCGGCTCCACGCCGGTGGCAAGTTTGACAAGAGCACAGGAAATTCAGCCTATGCGTTTTCCGGCGGCTTGCACGGCGTCGGCGTAGCGGTCACCAACGCGCTGTCCACCCGTGTTTCGGTCGAAGTGCGCCGTGAAGGAAAAATATGGGCCATCGAATTCACCGGCGGTGGTGAGACGGTCGGCGCGCTGACCGATATCGGAACTTGTGGCCGCCAGAGCGGAACACGGGTGCGCGTCTGGCCTGATCCGAAATATTTCGACGCACCCAAAGTTCCCCAGACGGAGCTGGAGCGTTTGTTGCGGTCCAAGGCCGTGCTGCTGCCGGGTGTAATGGTGCACCTCGACATTGAACAACCCGATGGCAGCGTGACAACGCGGACCTGGAGTTATCCCGCAGGGCTCGCGGGCTACTTGGCCGAACTGGCAGACACCGCGGAACCCGTCGCCCCGCTTTACGCTGCCGAGAAATTCGCCGATGCGGACCATGCCGATTTCGCTTCCGGTGAGGGCGCATCCTGGGCGATCGGCTGGCATATCGAGGCAGTAGCTTCAGAGTCCTACGTCAATCTCATTCCCACGGTGGCCGGCGGCACCCACGAAGCCGGACTGCGGGCAGGCGTGTTCGAAGCCGTCAAATCCTTTATCGAACACCGCGCTCTGTTGCCGCGCGGCGTCAAGCTGCAGCAGGACGACGTCTGCAGTCGTATGGCGTATGTCCTCTCGGCACGCATTCTCGACCCTCAGTTCCAGGGTCAGGTGAAGGAAAAGCTCAATTCTCGAGAAGCCGTGAAACTGGTTTCCAGCATGATTCGCGATCCATTCGAGATATGGCTCAACCAGCATGTCGACGCTGGCAAGGCCATCGCGGAAATATCGATCCGACAGGCACTGGCACGGCAAAAGAATGCGCAGAAAGTCGAGAAGCGCAAGCAGTCTGGCGTTGCCGTTCTACCGGGCAAACTCTCCGATTGCGAATCGACGGATATTGCCGAAAACGAGCTATTCCTGGTCGAGGGCGATTCGGCCGGCGGCTCGGCCAAGATGGCGCGCAACAAGGAAACCCAGGCCATCCTGCCATTGCGTGGAAAGGTGTTGAATTCATGGGAAGTCGAGGCCGGCCGGCTTTTCGCCAACGCGGAGATTCATGACATCGCGGTTGCTCTGGGTATCGACCCGCACCGCCCCGAAGATACGCCCGATCTTTCCGGTCTGCGATACGGCAAGTTGATCATCATGTCCGACGCCGACGTCGACGGAGCCCACATCCAGACTTTGCTGCTGACGCTGTTCTTTCGCCACTTCCCGGCCTTGATCAGAAATGGTCATATCTATATCGCCCAGCCGCCTTTGTACCGTGTCGACGTTCCGGCATCGGGCAAGAAGCGGCCGGCGCGACGACTCTATGCGCTGGATGAGGGAGAGCTCACCGCCATCAAGGATCGATTGATCAAGGAAGGCATCCGCGAAGACGTTGTCGAAGTCGGCCGTTTCAAGGGTCTGGGCGAAATGAATCCTGACCAGCTGCGCGAAACCGCCATGGCGCCCGCCACCCGGCGGGTGCTGCCCGTCAGCGACCTGCCCGATAGTCACGAGGACATCTTGAAGCTATTCAACCTGCTGATGGGCAAAGGCGAAGCCTCCTCGCGTCGGGCCTGGATGGAAGCCAAGGGGCATCTGATTGAAGCTGATATTTAAGAACCTGATTCTGAAGAAGCGATGAATAACGACACACCTGATCTGTTCGACGAACCTCTGGCGACCGACACCGCGATCGGCAACCCGCCACCGCCCACCGTACCACCAGCGCCGACTTTATTTTCCGAGAGCGGGGATGGCGGCGCGCTGCCTCTGGCGGGCTATGCCGAACGTGCGTATCTCGCCTATGCCATGAGCGTGGTACGGGCGCGCGCACTGCCTCAGGTCGAAGACGGTCTCAAGCCGGTACAGCGACGCATCCTTCATGCGATGAATCAGATGCGCCTTGCCTCCAGCGCCAAGCACGTCAAGAGCGCGCGCGTGGTGGGCGACGTGATCGGCAAATACCACCCGCACGGCGACACCAGCGTCTATGACGCGATGGTGCGCGTCGCCCAGGATTTCACGTTGCGCTATCCGCTGGTCGACGGCCAGGGCAATTTTGGCTCGCGCGACGGCGACGGTGCCGCCGCGATGCGCTATACCGAATGTCGATTGACGCCGTTTGCGGAACTGCTGCTGTCGGAGATCGATCGTGGCACGGTCGACTTCAGCGCCAACTACGACGGCTCGATGACCGAGCCGCAATTGATGCCGGCGCGTCTGCCCGTGGTTTTATTGAACGGTGCCTCGGGCATTGCCGTCGGCATGGCGACCGAAATCCCGCCGCACAATCTGCGCGAAGTCGCCGAGGCGGCGCGCCTCTTGATCAAGAAGCCCGAGGCAGTGCTGGAGGAAGTTCTTGCCGTCATGCCGGGTCCCGATTTCCCCGGAGGCGGACAGCTGATCTCGACACCGGCCGACATACGCGATGCGTATGCGGGAGGCCGTGGTTCCTTGCGCATGCGCGCCCGATGGCGGGTTGAGGAGCTGGCACGTGGTCAATGGCGCGTCATCGTGTACGAGTTGCCTCATGGAGTTTCGGTGGCTCAGGTGCTGTCGGAGATCGAAGGACTGACCAATCCGCAGCCGCGTGCCGGAAAGAAGGATGTCAGCCAGGAGCAGAAAAATCTCAAGGCTCTGGTTCTGGGCGTGCTCGACAGCGTGCGCGACGAATCCAGCGACCAGCAAGCCGTGCGCATCATGCTCGAGCCCAAGAGTTCGCGGATTCCGCTCGATGAATTCATGGCCATTCTGCTGGCGCATACCAGCCTGGAGTCGAGCGTTTCGTTGAATCTGACCATGGTCGGTCGCGACGGGCGTCCTCAACAAAAGAACCTGCTGACCATTCTCCACGAATGGATCGCTTTCCGTTTCGCAACCGTCGAACGCCGCACCCGGCATCGATTGGCCGAGGTGTTGCGTCGAGTGCATATTCTCGAAGGGCGCATGACGGTTTTCTTACGCATCGACGAAGTGATCCGCTGCATCCGTGAGTCTGATGAGCCCAAGCCTGAATTGATGGCGCAATTTGAACTGACGGAAATCCAGGCTGAAGACATCCTCGAGATTCGCCTGCGTCAACTGGCGCGTCTGGAAGGAATCCGCATCGAGAAGGAACTTGGAGATCTGCGGACCGAGCATGATCAGCTCAACAAGCTGCTTGACTCGCGCCACGAGATGACCAAGCTGATCCTGAAAGA
>JAIPCS010000138.1 GCA_021738105.1 Sulfuritalea sp. | reverse complement strand
TTTTTGCGATCGCTACACGCGGCATTGGTTTGCCAGGATGAGCCCAAGAGCATGACGACTTCGGTAATTCGCGTTCGTGATCTTTCCACTCGTTTCGGCGAGACATGGATTCACCAGGGGCTCAACCTCGACATACAGCGCGGCGAACTGGTCTCGCTGGTGGGTGGTTCCGGTAGCGGCAAGACCACCTTGCTGCGCATGGCGATTGGTTTGCTGTTGCCGACTAGTGGCAGCATTGAGCTTTTTGGCGAACCATTGTTTGGCGGCGGAATTGCGCGCGAGAGGGCATTGCGCCAGCGCTTCGGTGTGTTGTTTCAGCACGGAGCATTGTTCTCGGCATTCAGCGTATTTGACAATATCGCCTTTCCATTGCGTGAGCTGCAGCGCTATGACGAAACCACCATTCATGATCTGGTGATGCTCAAACTGTCTCTCGTCGAATTGCTGCCGCATCATGCCAAGCTGATGCCGGCAGAGCTTTCCGGCGGTATGGTCAAGCGTGTTGCACTGGCACGCGCGCTGGCGCTCGATCCCGAACTGTTGCTGCTGGACGAACCGACAGCCGGGCTTGATCCGGACCGCTCCGATAGCTTCGTGAGGCTGATCCGCATGCTGGGAGAAGAGCTCGGGCTAACCGTCATGCTCGTCACACACGATCTGGACACACTGGCGGCGCTTTCAACCCGTGTCGCGGTGCTTGCCGATCAGCGGATTCTGGCCTATGGCACGACAGAGGAAATCATGGACGTCGATCACCCCTTTATTCGCAATTTCTTCCTTTCCGAGCGCAGCGTGCGGGCCTTGCATCACTCCGGCCTTGCGAATGCCTCGCACTGAAAGCACTGACACATGGAAAACAAATCTCATGCACTGGCCGCCGGGATTTTTACGATTTTGCTCGGGATGGCTTCCGCAGTTGCCATTTGGTGGCTGGGGCAAAGCAACCAGTCGACCACAACCTACATGCTGGAAACGCGAAGAAATGTGACTGGACTCAATGTTCAGGCCCAGGTGCGATATCGAGGCATTCGGGCGGGTAAAGTGGATGCCATCGAGCAGGACCCGGAAGACCCACGCATCATTCTGGTTCGGATCAATATTGACGACAAATTTCGATTGACCCAAGGCAGCACTGCCAAGTTGGGCTATCAGGGCGTAACCGGTCTGGCGTATGTGCAGATCGAAGACGACGGTACTTCAAGTGTTCCTCTGATTGGCGCCAACGGTGAGGCGCCGCGAATTGAACTCAAACCCACCGTGTTTGACACACTGGGTGAAAAGGCGGGGGACATCGTCGATCAGATCAGTATCGCATCGGTGCGACTGGGCAAATTGCTGGATGAAAAGAATGTCAAGAATCTTTCGCGCACGCTAGAAAACTTGTCGATGGCATCGGATGGGTTGCGCGATGTTCCGGTCGTTCTGGCGTCAATGCGCGAGGCACTCTCGGACAGCAACATGCGCCATTTACAACAGATTCTTTCCCATTTGGAGAAGACCGCAGGAGAAAGCGCGCCCTTGACGGCGGAGATGCGGGGACTGGTCAAGTCGATGACCGTGCTATCGAGTCGAGTCGAGGCCCTTGCCGGCAACGCTGCGGACGAGTTGTCGACGACCTTGCCGCGTGCAGACGCCTTGATGCAGGAGCTGACAAGCAACTCCCGCCAGCTAGCGCGGGTCCTGAAGGGAATTGAAGACAATCCGCAAATGCTTATATTTGGCCGCGGTACCGGGATGCCAGGGCCGGGTGAAACCGGGTTCTCGACTACGGTCGAAAAAGGAGGAAAATCAAAATGAGAGGGCTGGTCGCAATCGTTGTTGGTTTGCTGATGGCCGCGTGTGGCGGGATTACACAAAAATTGGAGCCGGTTCAGTACGACTTGGGAGATTTGTCCGGCAATTGGTCAGGGTCGCGAGTTCCGATCGCAGCGGTCGAAGTTCAGGCGGCTTCCTGGCTGGCCGGGTCGGACATGCATTTTCGTCTTGCCTATAGCGAATCCTTGCGACGCCAACGCTATGCCGAAAGTCGCTGGGCTGCGCCACCTTCCGAACTGCTGGAACATTTTTTACGGCGTCGCATTGTCTTTGGTCAGTCCGGGGCAGGCGGAACCGGATGCCGCCTGCAACTGGTTCTGGATGAGTTGGAACAACGTTTCGATGATCCGCAAACCAGTAAGATTGCGCTCGAAGTTCGGGCTCAGCTGACTCCAAATCATGGCACAGAAGTTTTGTCGCGGCATGCTTTTGTGATCAATAGGCCGGCCCCTGAGCCGATCGCGCGTGGAGGCGTAGCGGCAGCACGTATCGCCGCGCAGGGTCTGGCCGAAGCGCTTGGAGGCTGGCTGGATAGTCTGGCTGGTGACAAGCCAGGCCTTGTTGAACGTTGCAGAAATTGAGGAGCAGGTATTAATGAGCAATCCCTATGCTGCCGGACTGGACAAGAATCCGGCCAATTATGTGCCACTGACGCCGCTGACATTCATCGAGCGGTCCGCCTATATCTATCCCGATCGCATCGCTACGATCCACGGCAAACGACGCTACACCTGGCGGCAGGCTTTTGAGCGCAGCCGGCGGCTGGCCTCGGCACTGGCGATGCAAAAAGTCGGCGCTGGCGATACGGTGGCAGCGATGCTCAACAACACGCCGGAGATGTTCGAATGCCACTTTGGCGTGCCGATGTGCGGCGCAGTGCTGAATACCCTGAACACGCGCCTGGATGCAGAGTCACTTGCCTTCATGCTCAATCACGGCGAAGCCAAAGTGCTGATTACCGATCGCGAGTATTCACCTATCGTAAAGAAAGCCCTGGCGGAACTCGGACGCGAAATTCTCGTTGTGGATGTCGACGATCCCGAATACACCGGCCCTGGCGAGCGCCTCGGCAGCATTGACTATGAGGCGCTATTGGCTGAAGGGCAGGCCGACTATGCCTGGCAGACCCCGGCAGATGAGTGGGATGCCATATCGCTCAACTACACTTCGGGTACCACGGGCAATCCCAAAGGCGTGGTCTATCACCATCGCGGCGCCTATCTCAATGCCCTGTCCAACATTGTTTCCTGGGGTATGCCGCCACAGGCGGTGTACCTGTGGACGCTGCCCATGTTCCACTGCAATGGCTGGTGCTTTCCATGGACTGTGGCCGCCAACTCGGGCACCAATGTCTGTCTGCGCCGGGTCGATCCAAAACTGATTCTTGAGGCCATCCGGGAGCACAAGGTGAGCCACTATTGCGGAGCACCGATCGTGCATTCGATGCTGATCAGCGCGCCGGCCGAATGGCGGGAAGGCATTAATCACAAAGTCTCGGCGCTGGTGGCGGCGGCGCCACCGCCAGCGGCGGTGATCGAAGGCATGGGCAAAATCGGTTTCAACATCACGCATGTGTATGGGCTGACTGAAACCTACGGCCCGGCGGCCGTTTGTGCCAAACATGAAGACTGGCTGGAGCTGCCGCTGGATGAGCAGGTGCGTCTCAACGGGCGCCAAGGTGTGCGTTATCACTGCCAGGAAGGCGTTACTGTTCTCGATCCGGAAACCATGCAACCCGTGCCCTGGGATGACCAAACCATGGGCGAGATCATGTTTCGCGGCAACATCGTGATGAAGGGCTACCTGAAAAACCCGAAAGCAACAGAAGAAGCTTTTCATGGCGGCTGGTACCACACCGGCGATCTGGCGGTGATGCAGCCCGATGGCTACATCAAGATCAAGGATCGCAGCAAGGATGTAATTATTTCCGGCGGCGAGAACATATCTTCGATTGAGGTCGAAGACACCCTGTATCGCCATCCCGCCGTAATGGGAGCGGCCGTGGTTGCCAGCCCTGATCCGAAGTGGGGCGAAGTGCCATGCGCCTTCATCGAACTGCGCGAAGGCGCTAGCGTCAGCGCCGAAGAATTGACCGAATTCTGTCGGGAGCGCATGGCGCGCTTTAAAGTGCCCAAACATTTTATTTTTGAAGCCTTGCCCAAAACATCCACGGGAAAAATTCAAAAATTTGTTCTGCGTGAAAAGGCAAAGTCGACCACGTCTTTCGAATAGGAATTGAAAATGATCTGGATGCCACGTATCGCAGCGGTTTTGCTGGGTTTACTCGCCATGGTGGTGATCACAGCCGTTGTCTGGTGGCTACAGGTATCGCCGGTCACTGAGGGTCGGCTTGAGGTAGCGGGGCTGTCCGGCGAGGTCAGCATTGAGCGTGACGCCTCAGGCATTCCGACGATACGTGGCGCGAATCTTGATGCGGTGCTGTTCGGCCTGGGTTTCGCGCACGCCCAGGACAGGCTGTGGCAGCTTGAGACGCATCGGCGGATTGGCTCGGGGCGGCTATCGGAGGCTTTCGGTCCCGCCGCGCTGAACAACGACAAGTTCCTGCGGGCACTCGGCGTGAAGCGCGCTGCTGCGGCGCAATGGAAGCAAATGGGCGCCGAGGCGCAGGCGGCCGTTTTGACTTACACGGCGGGGATCAATGCGTACCTGAGCGGACATTTGCGGGCGCGCCCGCCGGAATTCCTGATTCTCGGTCTTCATCCCGAACCATGGACACCCGAAGACACACTGGCTTGGGGCATCATGATGGCCTGGGACCTGGGCGGCAACTGGGACAAAGAGTTGGCGCGCATGCGTCTGGCCAAGACGCTGCCGGTGGCGCGCATTAGCGAACTGATGCCGCCCTATCCGGGCGAAAAGCCGCTGCCGGTGGGCGATTACGCCGCGCTCTATCGCGACTTGAAAGTCAATGCCGAGCTGGGCCAGCAGGCGTTGCTCGACGCCCCGGAATCCGGCGTTCAAGGTGTCGGGTCGAACAACTGGGTCGTTGCCGGTTCGCACACAGTTTCCGGCAAGCCGCTGCTGGCAAACGATCCGCATCTCAAACTGACAGCGCCGGCGCTGTGGTATTTCGCGCGACTTGAGGCACCCGGTTTAAAGGTCGCCGGCGCGACCATGCCAGGGTTGCCGATGGTGGTTCTCGGACAGAACGAGCGCATTGCCTGGGGTTTCACCAACACCGGTCCCGATGTGCAGGATATCTACCTGGAACAGATCAAGGCAGAAGACGCCACTCGCTATAGAACCCCGGACGGCTGGGCAGCGTTCGAATCGTTCAACGAAGTCATTCACGTCAAAGGGCAGAGCGATGTCACCCTGACCACGCGCGCAACACGCCACGGTCCGGTCATCTCGGATTCCGGCTCAAGCGCGGTCGCCGGTCTTACCGGTTCGCCGACCGGGCCTGCGTATGCCCTGGCTTTGCGCTGGACGGCGCTTGACGTGAACGCCAGCAGCGTCGATGCGGGCCTGGCGATTGGTCAAGCTGGATCGGTCGCAGAGTTCATCAAGGCGGCGGAAATGTATCACGCACCCATGCAGAACATGGTGGTGGCCGATGTCGATGGCAACATCGGTTTCGTCGCCGCCGGCCGCGTACCCTTGCGCCGCGCCGACAACGATCTGCACGGACTTGTACCGGTACCGGGCTGGGAGCCGCGCTACGACTGGGCCGGTTTTCTAGACCCGAAGCTGACCCCGCGTGAGATCAATCCGGCACGTGGCTGGATCGCCACTGCCAACCAGCGCATCCATGGGCCGGACTATCCGCATTTCATTTCCAGCGAATGGGCGGCACCCTATCGGCAAATGCGTATCGAGGCATTGCTCAAGGCCAAGCCCAAACACGACAAGGAAAGCCTGAGACAGATTCAAACCGACGTTTTCTCATTGGGCGCGCAGCGAATGATTCCCTGGCTGCTTCAAGCCAAGCCAAGCCACGCGCTGGGAGCCGCTGCCATGCAGAAACTGGCAGCCTTCAAGGGTGAAATGAGCGCTACAGACGCTACTCCTCTGATTTATGCAGCCTGGGCGCGAGAGCTGACACGAGCCGTGTTGGCCGATGAAATGGGCGGCGAGGAGTTCTATTTGAGTCAGGTCGGTCGCCGCGATTTTCGCGATGCGCTGGAGGGAATTCTCGAAAGGAACGATGCCTGGTGGTGTGACGACAAGGCCACGCAGGTGATCGAAACCTGTGCCGAGATGATCAATCGTTCGCTGGATCGCGCGCTCGATGAACTGCAGAAAAGTCAGGGTACAGACATGGGTCGCTGGAAGTGGGGTGTCGCCCATCTGGCAACTTCAGAGCATCGGCCGTTTTCCAAGGTCAAGGCACTTGCGCCCTGGTTCGAGCCACGGGTTGCTACCGGCGGCGATACCTATACGGTCAATGTCGGCCGCTACAATCTCAAAGGGGCAAAACCTTATCTCAACGAGCACGCTGCGAGCCTGCGCGCTATCTATGACCTGAAAGACCCCGCCAATTCAAGCGTGATGCACTCAAGCGGACAATCCGGCCTGGTTCTGTCGCCCGACTATCGCAGTTTTGTCGAGCCGTGGGCCACGGTGCGCAGTCTCCCGCTCTGGAGCGGTGGCGAGCGCAAACTGGTACTGCAGGGCCGCTCTGCGGCAAAATAGCCGTTTGCAGCAAGCATCCAAAGTGAGGAGCCAACATCATGAATGCACCCAGCGACAACACATCGACCGAACTACCCATCCTGACACGTGAAGACACGGATGGCGTCACCACACTGACGCTGAATCGTCCTTCGCAGTTCAACTCCTTGTCTGAAGAACTGCTCGACGAACTTCAAACCGAGCTGAATGCCATTGCCAAGGATACCTCGGTACGGGCCGTCGTCATCGCCGGTGCCGGCAAGGCATTTTGTGCCGGCCATGATCTCAAACAAATGCGGGCCAATCCGAGCAAGGCCTACCAGCAGAAGCTGTTCAAGCAATGCGGCAAGCTGATGATGACGATCACCGAAATTCCGCAGCCGGTCATTGCGCGGGTGCACGGTATCGCCACGGCCGCCGGTTGCCAACTGGTCGCCATGTGCGATCTGGCCGTCGCGGCGGAAGGCGCAAAGTTCGCTGTTTCGGGTGTTAATCTGGGGCTGTTCTGTTCTACACCTTCGGTTGCGCTGGGGCGTGCCATGGGCCGCAAACAGGCCATGGAAATGCTGCTGACCGGCGAATTCATCGATGCGGCCGAAGCGCAGCGACGCGGTCTGGTCAATCGCGTGGTGCCCGCAGATCAACTCGACACAGAAGTGAAAAAACTGACCGACTCGATCTGCGGCAAGTCCCCGGTTGCCCTGGCCATGGGCAAGCAGATGTTCTACAAGCAACTCGAAATGGGGCTCGATGGCGCCTACCAATTAGCGAGCGAAACCATGGCTTGCAACATGATGGCCGAGGATGCGGCGGAAGGCATCGACGCCTTCATGCAAAAGCGCAAGCCGGAGTGGAAGGGCCGCTGACATTGGCGTCGAATTGTCTGGTCCAGGCAGAAATCACCAAAACATGACATTGGTCAACTCATAGAGCGGTTGACTGCCCGAGACTTTTTTCAACAGCTATCATGACGATAGTTATCCTGACTTAGGGAAATTTGCCCTTTTTCAAGGGTGGGAATGATGCGGCTTACAGGGAGATAGCAATGTCAGACGCGAATGCACTCGATTTCACGGACAAGGCCACCATTCTGGTGGTGGATGACACGCCGGACAACCTTTCTTTGATGTCCGGTCTGCTCAAGGACACTTATAAGGTCAAGGTCGCCAACAATGGCGAAAAGGCGCTCAAGATTGCGCAGGGCGATGGCCCACCCGACTTGATCCTGCTCGACATCATGATGCCTGGTCTGTCTGGCTATGACGTAATCCGCGAACTCAAGGCCCATACCGGTTCGCGCGACATTCCGGTGATCTTCCTTACCGCGATGAGCGAGATCGAGGATGAACGAAAGGGTCTCGAACTGGGCGCGGTGGATTACATCACCAAACCGGTTTCACCGCCGATTGTTTTGGCGCGGGTTCATACCCAGTTGCAGATCAAGGCGGCGGCCGATTTTCTGCGGGACCAGAACGTTTACCTCGAAAAGGAAGTCAACAAGCGCACACGAGAGATTTCTGCCATCCAGGATGTCACCATACTGGCCATGGCGTCGCTCGCCGAAACGCGCGACTCGGACACCGGCAACCACATCCGTCGCACCCAGTTCTATGTCAGAGCACTTGCCAAAAAGCTCAAGACTCACCCGCGTTTCGGCTTTTTCCTTTCCGATCAGATGATTGATATGCTGTTCAAATCCGCACCGCTGCACGATATCGGCAAGGTCGGAATTCCCGACCGCATCCTGCTGAAGCCGGGTCGTTTCGAGCCGCACGAGTTCGAAATCATGAAGACCCACACCACCTTGGGTCGCGATGCGATCCAGTCGGCAGAAGATCGCCTTGGCATGCAAGTGGATTTTCTCACCTACGCCAAGGAAATTGCCTACTACCACCAGGAAAAATGGGATGGTAGCGGCTACCCCACCGGCAAGGCCGGCGACGACATTCCCATCTCGGCACGCCTGATGGCGGTAGCCGATGTCTATGACGCGCTGATCAGTCGCCGTGTTTACAAGGACGGCATGCCGCACGAGAAGGCCGTCGCGATCATCATCGAGGGCAAAGGGGTGCATTTCGATCCAGATGTCGCGGATGCCTTCGTCGAGTTGCAGGACGAGTTTCGCGTGATCGCCGCCAGCTATGCCGACAGCGACGAGGACATGGAAGAAAAGGCCAGGCAACTCGAACGCATCAAAGGCGAACCGGGACCGGCGACCTGAATGGATTAGTGACGTGGGCTC
>JAIPCS010000137.1 GCA_021738105.1 Sulfuritalea sp. | reverse complement strand
TATCCACGGCTGGCAGCTTCTTGCGTTCAAGGAACTCAAGGAAGGCGCCGCCGGCAGTTGATATATAGGACACCTTGTCGTAGATGTCGTACTTCTGGATTGCGGCGATGGTATCGCCGCCTCCGGCCAGAGTAAAAGCTTTGGTATTGGCGATGGCCATGGCGATGGCCTTGGTGCCTTCGCCGAACTGGTCGAACTCGAACACACCGACCGGGCCATTCCAGACCACCGTGCCGGCCTTCATGATGATGTCGACCAACTCCTGCGCCGATTTCGGGCCGATGTCGAAAATCATGTCATCGTCCGCTACCGCAGAAGCATCCTTTGCCACTGCAGGTTCCGCTGCGTCGAACTTCTTGCCACAGACCACGTCAACGGCGATCGGGATGGTGGCTCCCCGTGCGGTCATTTTCTTAATCAGCGCTTGGGCGGTTGGTACCAGGTCGTCCTCACACAGCGACTTGCCGACGTTATTGCCGGTGGCTTTAAGGGAGGTGGTGGGGATGCCGCCACCGACCACCAACTGATCGACTTTCTCGGACAGCGACTCGAGCACTGTCAACTTGGTCGAAACCTTGGATCCGCCGACAATGGCCACCATGGGCCGTGCAGGGTCGCCAAGGGCTTTTGTC
Source organism: Sulfuritalea sp. (assembly GCA_021738105.1). Next base: position 8,206 of record JAIPCS010000137.1, on the reverse strand, counting down.
AGTGCTTCAAGCTCTCCGGCGACCAGCAGGCCCGCACAGGCTGCGGGAGCGAACTGCGCAATGCCGTAGGTTGAGGCCTCGGCGCGATGCGCGGTGCCGAAAGCATCCATCACGAAAATGTCACAAAGAGCAGCGTATTTGCGGGCCGTCGCTTCAAGATTTTTCTTCTCGCCTTTATTGAAGCGGCAATTTTCCAGCAACACCACTTCGCCCTCGGCGATCTCGTTGATCCATGTGCCCCCATCGACCCAGTCCCTGATCACTCGCACAGTCTTGCCCAACTGCGCCGACATGACTTCGGCGACCGGCTTGAGCGAGTTTTCCTCGGCATACACGCCCTCCTCCGGGCGGCCAAGATGCGAGGTCACCATTACGCGGGCTCCGGCCCTGAGGCAGTGCGTGATGGTCGGCATCGAAGCGGTAATTCGGGCGTCGGAAGTCACTTTGCCATTCTTGACCGGCACATTGAGATCGGCACGAATGAAAACACGCTTGCCCTGAAGCTCGAAATCGGTAATACGTTTGAATGTCATTGCGTAAAAACCTTTCACCACAGAGACACAGGGACGCAGAGAAATCAAAAACCTTTCTGATATTTTTTCTCTGTGTCTCTGTGCTTGGTGCTGTTTGAGTATATTTACTTCGCGACGTGCGTGAGGAAGCGCAGCATGTTGCAGGTATAGCCGTACTCGTTGTCGTACCAGGCGACGACCTTGACGAAGGTCGAATCGAGTGCGATGCCTGCATCGGCGTCGAAGGTTGAAGGCAGGGAACTACCGCGGAAATCGGTGGCGACCACTTTCTCTTCGGTATACCCCAGGACACCTTTCATCGCGCCTTCAGAGGCAGCTTTCATCGCGGCGCAAATATCCTTGTAGGACGCTTCCTTGATCAACTCCACGGTGAGGTCGACCACCGAAACATCGGAGGTCGGCACGCGGAAAGACATGCCGGTCAGTTTCTTGTTGAGTTCGGGAATCACCACACCGACTGCCTTGGCGGCGCCAGTCGAGGACGGAATGATGTTTTCCAGAATGCCGCGACCACCGCGCCAGTCCTTGTTGGACGGTCCATCAACGGTCTTCTGTGTGGCGGTGGCGGCATGCACCGTAGTCATCAGGCCGCGCTTGACGCCCCAGTTGTCATTCAGCACCTTGGCCACCGGAGCCAGGCAGTTGGTCGTGCATGACGCCGCAGAAACAATGGCTTCACCCGCGTACTTGTCATGGTTGACGCCATAGACGAACATCGGCGTGTCATCCTTGCACGGTGCCGACTGAACCACTTTCTTGGCGCCCGCATCGAGGTGTTTCTGGCAGGTTTCCTTGGTAAGGAAAAATCCGGTGGATTCGATGATGATCTCGGCACCGGCCTCGTTCCACTTCAGGTTCGCAGGATCTTTTTCTGCCGTCAGGCGAATTTTCTTGCCGTTGACAATCAGAGTGCTGCCGTCAACCGCAATATCCCCCTTGAAATTGCCATGCACGGAGTCGTATTTCAACATGTAGGCAAGGTAATCGGGTTCAAGAAGGTCGTTGATGGCAACGACTTCAATGTCCGGAAAGTCCTTGGCGATGGCGCGAAATGCCATGCGTCCGATGCGGCCGAAACCGTTAATGCCAACCTTGATAGCCATGTGAATAAACTCCTTGCTGTGATTAGATAAATTGCTCGACCGTCTTCACGACATTCGCCACCGTAAAGTCGAATTCCTTGAACAAAGCCCCGGCGGGGGCCGACTCACCGAACCGGTTGAGGCCGATGACCGCGCCCTGAGCGCCATCCACCGCGCCGACGTATTTATACCAGCCATCGGTAACGCCAGCCTCGATGGCGACTCGAGGCACGCCCTTGAGCAGCACCGAATCGCGATAAGCGGTGTCCTGACGGTCGAAGGCATTGGTGCAGGGCATCGAGACGACGCGGACCGGAATTCCACCCGCCATCGCCGCCTGCGCCTTGAGTGCGAGATCGACTTCTGACCCGGTGGCAATGATGATGGCCTTGGGTTTACCGTTCTTGGCCTCTGAAATGGTGTAACCGCCCTTTTTGATGTTGGCGAGCGTCTCTTCGTCGCGCTGAACGAAAGGCAGATTCTGGCGCGACAGACAGAGCGAAGTGGGACCGTCCAGTTTTTCCACGGCGGATGTCCAAGCCACCATGGTTTCCACGGTGTCGCAGGGACGCCAGACATCCATGTTGGGAATCATGCGCAATGTGGCGGTCTGCTCCACAGGCTGATGGGTCGGGCCATCCTCGCCGAGGCCAATCGAATCGTGAGTGAACACAAAGATCACACGCTGCTTCATCAGCGCGGCCATACGCAGCGCGTTGCGTGCGTATTCCGAGAACATCAGGAAGGTGCCGCCGAAAGGCAGAATTCCACCATGCAGCGCCATGCCGTTCATGATCGCCGCCATACCAAACTCGCGCACGCCATAGGAGATGTAATTGCCGGGCATCCGGCCGGAAACCGGCTGACAGCCTGCCCAGTTGGTCAGGTTGGAACCGGTCAAGTCGGCCGACCCGCCGACGAACTCGGGCAAGGCCGGCGCCAATGCGTTGATGGCTATCTGCGATGCCTTGCGTGTGGCGACAGTTTCGGCCTTGCTATTGACGCTGGCAATTGCCTTGCTCGCGTGCTCTGCCCAGTTGGCCGGCAGTTCCTTGGCCATGCGACGCGTGAACTCGCCCGCTTCAACCGGATGGGCCTTGGCATAGGCCTGAAACTTCTGGTTCCAGCCTTCCTCCAGTGCGCTACCCTTTTTCTTCGCATCCCAGCCTTCGTAGACTTCCGGTGGAATCTCGAAGGGGCCCGGGGTCCAGCCCATGTGCAACCGTGCGGCAGCGACTTCGGCATCGCCCAGCGCGGCGCCATGCACGTCGTGAGTACCGGCCTTGTTTGGCGAACCCATGCCGATCACCGTTTTGCAGCAGATCAGGGTGGGGCGGGTCGTGTCTTCCTTTGCTTCACGAATTGCGGCGTCAATGGCCCCCGGGTTGTGGCCGTCGACATTGCGGATAACCTGCCAACCGTAGGCATGAAAACGTTCCGGAGTATTGTCTGTAAACCAGCCTTCGACATGACCGTCGATGGAAATGCCGTTGTCGTCCCAAAACGCGGTCAGCTTGCTCAGGCCCCAGGTTCCGGCCAGCGAACACGCTTCATGCGAAATACCTTCCATCAAGCAACCGTCGCCGAGAAAGACATAGGTTCGATGGTCGACAATCTCGTGGCCGGGGCGATTGAATTCATTGGCCAGAAGTTTTTCGGACATGGCCATGCCTACCGCATTGGTAATGCCCTGACCAAGCGGGCCGGTGGTTGTTTCTACGCCCGCGGTATAACCGAACTCGGGATGACCCGGGGTCTTGCTGTGCAACTGGCGAAACTGCTTCAGATCATCGATCGACAAATCGTAGCCGGTCAAGTGCAGCAACGCATAAATCAGCATCGAACCGTGACCGTTGGATAACACGAAACGGTCGCGATCCGCCCAGTGCGGATTGAGTGGATTGTGGCGCAGGTGATGATTCCACAGCACTTCGGCAATTTCTGCCATGCCCATGGGAGCACCCGGATGACCGGAATTGGCTTTTTGCACCGCATCCATGGCGAGGGCGCGAATGGCATTCGAAAGGGTGGAACCCACGGGCGCAGCTGAAGCGGAATTCGCGGTGGTGGCGGCGGACGGTGACGTTGTCATGGCAGTTTTCGAAAGTTGAGTGACGGGCTGAACTCCGTCAGTTTGACCCGGTATTATCGGCGAAACCGGGTGGATCGCGCTAGTTTGAAAAACGGTGCTTTAGTGGAAACCGATGCAGTTGGTATCGACAAAAAGCCAAAACCAAACGTAGGTGCTTGATTTGCTATCGGTCATGCCCTCTTGCGGTTCTCCATCATGCGCAGAATCAAGGGCGTAAAAATCAATTGCATCGCCAGTTCCATTTTCCCGCCAGGTACCACGATGATGTTGGGCCGGGACATGAAAGAGCCCTGCACCATCGAGAGCAGGTAAGGAAAGTCGATTCCTTTCGGGTTGGCAAAACGGATGACTACAAAGCTTTCATCCGCCGTCGGAATATCGCGAGCGATAAACGGATTGGACGTATCGACCGTCGGCACGCGTTGAAAGTTGATGTGTGTCCGCGAGAATTGTGGCGTTATGTAGTTAACGTAGTCCGGCATGCGACGCAGAACGGTATCCACCACGGCCTCCGTCGAATATCCACGCTGGCTCTTGTCCCGCTGCAGCTTCTGAATCCATTCGAGGTTGATGATGGGCACGACCCCGACCAGCAGATCGGCTTCTTTTGCAACGTTCGCGGTTTCGGTCACGGCCGCTCCGTGCAAACCTTCGTAGAACATCAAATCAGTGTCGCCGGGCAGGTCCTCCCAGGGCGTGAACTCACCCGATTGCTGACCATAGGGCGCTGCCTCGTCTGCATTGTGCAAATACTTGCGCACCTTGCCAGTACCCGTTTCACCGTAGGTCTTGAACAAACCGGCAAGCTCTTCGAGCAAATTGGCATCAGGGCCGAAGTGACTGAAATGATTGTTGCCCTGGAGTCGCGCTTCTTCGGCGGCCACTTTCATGGCCTTGCGGTCGAAGCGATGAAAGGAATCGCCCTCGACAATGGCTGCCTTGAGGTTCTCGCGGCGAAACACCAGGTCGAAAGACTTGGTGACAGTGGATGTGCCTGCTCCGGACGATCCGGTGATGGCAACGATGGGATGCTTTACCGACATGCGAATCTCCTGGGTTTATTGAGTCCGGAACAAGGATCGCGTAGAGAACAAGGGCGATTCGAACGTATCCGGCTCCTTGCCGCTGGCGTACTCCGAGTGATAGCAGGAGACGCGCTCGACTTCGTTCTTCGAACCAAAGATGAGTGGCACGCGTTGATGCAAATCCGCCGGAGGAACTTCCATGATCCTCTCGCGGCCGGTGGTGGCAACCCCGCCCGCCTGTTCGATGATGAAAGCAATCGGATTGGCTTCGTACATCAAGCGCAACCGTCCCGGCTTGGTCGGATCCTTGTTGTCTTTTGGGTACATGAAAATGCCGCCGCGCGTCAGAATACGGAACGTTTCCGCGACCAGGGATGCGACCCATCGCATGTTGAAATCCTTGGCTCTGGGGCCGGTTTTGCCTGCCAGACACTCAGCCACATAGCGCTTCACCGGAGGTTCCCAGAAACGTTCATTTGACGCATTGATGGCGAATTCATGGGCATCGACTGGAATGCGCATCCGGGGATGCGTGAGGATGAAGGCGCCGATGTCCCGGTCCAGGGTAAATCCGTCGACTCCGTCGCCGGTAGTCAGCACCAGCATGGTCGATGGTCCATACAGCGCGAGACCGGCGCAGACCTGTTCCGTGCCTGGCTGCAGGAAATCTTCAAGGGTGGCGTTGTCGCCGGGATTCGGGGCGCGCAGGATGGAAAAGACCGTCCCTACGGTCAGATTTACGTCAATGTTGGAACTGCCGTCCAGGGGATCAAAGACCAGCAGATACTTGCCGCGCCGGCAGTGATCGGGAATGCTGTACACCCCCTCCATTTCCTCGGAGGCCATTCCGGCCAGATGACCATTCCACTGATTTTCCTGGAGCATGACCTCATTGCTCAGAACATCCAGAGTCTTTTGCACCTCGCCCTGGACATTGACTGAGGTTTCGTCGCCGCCGGCATTGCCCAGCGTCCCGGCCAATGCACCTTTGTTCACCTGATTGGAAATGATCTTGATTGCGGTGGCCAGCGAGTTGAGCAGGCCGGAAAACTCGCCAGAGGCGCCCGGATGTTTGTGCTCCTCTTCGATGGTGTAGCGCGTCAGCGTGATTCGTCCGTGTTGCATGTGTCCTGCTCCCTGGATTGTTGTCCTTGTTCTCGCTGCGCTGAAATATGATTCAGCGGGTATCGTCCCGGCGAATAGCCCATGTCACTGACCCGTACCACAGCGACGGCACTCCCACCGTCCTTGTAGACAGTCAATGTAATCGGATCGACCTATAAGCACCATTCACTTTTTCTTATCCTTCAAATAAGTCAACTGTTTGACGATTCCGGGACCCGGTCAAAGGAGCCTATCGGGTCAGCTCCATATACAAGGTCGGCAGCGTTTCGGGCAGACGCTCGATGCGATCAAGTACCCGCCAGCGTTTGCCGAAAATCTCACGCACGTAGTCGTCGGCCTGCGGATCGAGACTCAGGCAGAAGGTGGTGACACCCTTTGCCGCCAGTTCCTCCACGGCCTTCTTCGCGTCGGCGCGCAGATGACCAGGATCGGGACTATCGATATCAGCCGGTTCGCCGTCTGTCAGTAATAGCAGGATTTTCTTGTCGGCCTTGCGCGCTGATAAATAATGGCCGGCGTGGCGCAGTGCTGCGCCCATACGGGTTGACCATCCGGCCTGCATGGCAGCCAGACGTGCTTTGACCCCGTCGTCCCATCGCTCGGAAAAGCCCTTGATATGCTGGTAGCGAACTTCGTGGCGAGTGTTGGAATGAAAGCCGGCGATGGCAAACGGGTCGCCGAGGCAATCAATGGCCCAGGCCAGCAAGGACACGGCTTCCTGGCTGAGTTCCAATACGGTCTGCCCCGCCGTCCCGCCAGCACCAGCGCGATGCGTCCCTTTGGGAACCTTCTGGTTCAGCGATTCCGACAAGTCGAGCAACAGCAGGACCTCGATGTTGCGGCCATCCGTGCGATGGCTCATGTTGATGCGCGGGTCCGGTGCCACACCGCACTTGTAGTCGATCAAAGAGCTGATCGCGACATCGAGATCAAGATCGCTACCCTCCTCCTGATAGCGGATGCGTACCTTGTCCTGCGGCTTGAGCAGATCGAGCAGGCGCTTCAGATGCCGGGCGAGCGCCGCATGTTTTTCCAGCAGGCGGTCAATGTCTGTGGCACTGCCGGAAGGATGCAGGGCTTCGTAAACACAGGCCCAGTCAGGCCGGTAGGTTTGCGACTGGAAATCCCACTCCGGATAGCGGCGCGGTGGCAGAGACTGGACTTCGGCCGGCTTCCTGTTCTGCTTGTCGGGATCATCGAAAAACTCTTCATCGTCGCTGTCCTCGATGTACTGCCACAGATGGCGGTTGTCGTCGCGGTAGTCGATGACCGTGTTGTCGAAATGAACCTTGGCGAACTGGTCGCTCTGGCGCCGTGTGCGGGCAACGTAGGAGAGCGCCAGATCAGCCATCTCGCGCGTACTTGAGATGCTCTCTCCCAGCGTTTCGTAAAAACGCGCGACGAATTCAAGCAGTTGGGGGTTTGTGTAGGAGTGCTGTGGATCGAGCAAGGCGTAGGACAGCATGGCGAGTCGGTGGCGCAGGCACGAGGTGGTTTCCGGATCGCACTCAGTCTCGTCGGGTAAAGGGTGCAGCGCCAAAAAAACACGCCGCAACCCGGGATATTCGCGCATCAGCAGGGTATCGATGCGGCAGTCCTCGAAGAACTCCACCGCCATGCGCTGGAAGGGACTGTAGTTGTCGGCAATGATCTGACCGCTCCAGCGACGATGCCCGACCATGTGCGCAAGTACCGCGCGATAGCGGTCGAGCCCGCTGACTATCCCGGCGGGACCGTGCGCATCGTCATACACATCCGGCACACGCATGCCGAGCCTGTCGTAGTAGGGGATCGGCTTGCGCAATTCATCGAAGGCGGTCGAGTACGGCACCAATTGTTCGCTGTCTCGCCAAAGCGCCCGCAGATATAGGTCGAGTGAGCGTTCGACGTCGACGAAAAGCGTGCCATGACGTTCACGCTGCACCACTGCACGACTGTCCGCGGAATCGAGTCGAAAATAGTCCTCCTGCCGTTCCGGATGACTGGCGTAATTGCGAATGCCGTAGTCCGTCCAGTTTCTCAGACCGGCCGAGGACAACAGATCCAGCAGGCGTGGTGCCTGGTCAAAAAAATGCGGCAGACCCGGGCTGGGAAAGGTGGTGTGATGCCCATGGATCGATCCCGAAGTGCGCTGCATCAGATTCAGGGCAATGTCGATGTAGAGTTCGACCTGCTCGGCCGATTGCAGCCGCCGCGCGACGGCGGCAAGGGTTTGCAGGAAGGGTGTAATGGCCTTGCTGTTGGGCGATTTCTGCATGGCGCGAATGGCACCCATCACCTGCGGCAACAGGGGTTCCTGATCGCCACTGGCGGCAGCAGCCACCGCCGGCCACTCCTCAAGGAATGCCA
>JAIPCS010000136.1 GCA_021738105.1 Sulfuritalea sp. | reverse complement strand
AGCGCTCACCCTCGCGCACTCCCTCCAATCCATGACTCTCGAATCGTTTGACCCAGCGCTGCACAGTACGACGATCCTCACCAAACAGTTCGGCAACCTGCTGGCAGCTTTGGCCGCCAGCGACCAGCAGCAAGCCATGCAGTCGATGGTCGTAGCGCGACTCGTCGGAGCGGACGATTTCTTGTTGGATGGCGGTTCGCATGACTTCAGGATCGGCGATTTCCAGCTTTCTCATGATGACACCTCCGGGGCAGGGAACTGTCATCAGTATAAGTCAATAATGCGGCATTACATATGTCGCTATGTTTAGTTCACTTCGAGCGAAAGTAACAGCGCTTCAATCGATCGTGTCCCTGTTGGATAGGTGGATGATTGACCCCTAAACTGTCGGGCTTCTTGACTATGGTCAATGTCGTTGGGCCTAGCCTTGCCCAGAATTACCGCTATTCAAAGGAGTTTTCCCCATGTCTGTTACTGAACCGCTTTTCCAACATCACAAACATTGCGACGAAATTTTCGCCCGCGCAGAGGAAGCGTGCGCAAATGGCGACTGGGCGGAGGGAGGGAATGCTTTCGCTCTTCTGTTTGATCAGTTGGAAACTCATTTTTCCAGCGAGGAAGAATTGCTCTTTCCGGCGTTTGAGTCGGCGACCGGTATGACCTCAGGTCCTACCGAAGTCATGCGTGGGGAGCATCGCCAGATGCGTGACCTGTTGGCACAAATGAAGGGCGCTCTGGCCGACCAGGATAGCGACACCTTTGGCGGCGCAGCGGAAACTCTGCTGATTCTCATGCAACAACACAACATGAAAGAGGAAAACATCCTGTATCCGATGTGTGACAACGCATTGGGTTCAACAGATGTGGGCGCGTCCCTTGTGGATCGACTCAAGGCACCATGACTGAGCATGTAATCGACGGGCGCGAATTGCAGCCTCCGGAGCCGATGGAGCTTACGCTCGAAGCCCTGGACACGCTGCCCGACGGTGACGAGGTTCTGCTGCTGCTTTACTGCCAGCCGCATCCCTTGTTCAGCATCCTGAAGAACCACGGCTACGTCTGGACCGAAGAAGTGCGTAGTGACGGAACGCGCGAGATCAGAATCCGCAAGCTTTCCAGCTGAGCGTCGCTTCCAGGATGCACCCCAGTCTTTCATTTGATCAGGCGCCACCCATTTCGGTGCCATATCGTTTTTTTCTGGTGGCCCCCTGGTTCGGGGTGCTGGCAGGAGTGCTTCTGGCGCTGACGGGTGGAGACGCTCTGGCGTCAAGATGGACGCCAGAAGCATTGGCGCTGACTCATATGCTCGCACTGGGCTTTATGCTTCAGGGAATGTGCGGGGCGCTGTTTCAATTCATACCTGTTGCGGTGGGTGGCAATGTCTGGCGCCCATTGCTTGTCGCCAATGTAGTACAACCGATCCTGCTGCTGGCAACGCTTCTGCTTGTCGGGGGGTTGTTGTTCAGCCGGCCGCAATTGTTGTCAGTTGCGGTTCCGTTGTTTCTGCTGGCGCTGGGTGGATTCATCGTGGTGGTCGGGATGGCATTGTGGAGAACGCCGGCAACAGGTATGACATTGTGGGCGATGCGCATGGCGATCGGCGGGCTTGCGATGACGGTGCTGCTAGGCTCGCTTCTGGCTGAAGCCCTATCGCGTGGTCTCGCCATACCCATTGTCGAACTGACCAATGTTCATTTGGCGTGGGGACTCGGTGGCTGGGCGCTGATGCTGCTGGCGGGTGTGTCCTATCATGTCGTGCCAATGTTCCAACTGACCAAGCCCTATCCGGTCTGGTTCACTCGCTGGTTTGGACCTGCTCTGCTACTTCTGGTCGTCGCGTGGTCGTCGCAGCTTTTTCTGGATTACACACGCTGGTCATTGGTGATTGCACTTCCCCTGTTGGCAATTCTGTCTGCCTATGCGGGAATGACCTTGTGGCTACAGTACACCCGTCGCAGGAAAGTAAATGATGCGACGTCACTGTATTTTCACGTCGCGATGCTGTCGATGCTGGCGTTTGTCATTTCCGGAGGCGCATTTGTTTTGCTTCCGGAAGTTGGTGCCGATCCGAGATCCACTGTATTGCTGGGTGTGCTTGCTTTTGCCGGGGTCTTCGTGTCGGCTATTAGCGGGATGATGTACAAAATCGTCCCTTTCCTCAATTGGCTGCATCTGCAGAGACTAGGTGCTCCGATGTCTGCCGTGCCCAATATGAAAAAAATGATACCCGCCGAGGCCATGACGGGTCAGTTGCGTCTTCATGTCTTGGCGCTTTGCCTGCTTATAGCGGCAGTTTGGCTACCTGGATTGGCCCGTTTGGCTGGTGTGGCTTTTGCGGCCTCATGCGCATGGCTGGGATGGAATCTGATCGGTGCAATCAGGAACTACACCTTGTTCAGAGATCAAATTCGCGCAACCGCGCTACATCGTTGATGGTGATTTTTTTTCCGCTGACTTCGATCAGACCGTTGGTGGAAAGATCGTGAAAAATTCTCGAAAGTGTCTCAGGCGTCAGATTCAGGCGCGAGGCAATCACTTGTTTCGACGTCGGCAACGAGATATCGAGCGAACCCTCGCAGGTTCCGTTTTGCGGGCAATGCTGCAGCAGGTAGCCGACGACACGCTGTGTCGACGACCGCAGGGAATAGGTTTCGACGTCGTGTACGAGCGAATGCAGTCGCAAGGACAATCCTGCGAGCATGCGCCGGGCAAACAAGGGGTCCGACTCCAGGAGTTCGAATACCGGTGCACTTGCAATATGCAGAAGCAGACTGTCCATCAGTCCTTCCGCGAATACCGGGCTGGGGCGATTGAGGAACATGATTGCTTCACCAAAACTTTGTCGAGGCCCCAAAATCTGGACGACTTTTTCATTTCCCTGCGAAGAGGGAAAGGCCAGTTTGATCTGCCCAAAGACGACGACAAAAAATCCCTTGGGTGTATCGCCTTTCTGAAAAAGCATTTCGCTTTTGGAAAGTCGGCGCTCGCGACACGCCGTTTCAAGTGCGGCGACCTGCTCCGGGGCAAGCTCCTGGAACAGTGGAAGTCGGGAAAGAATCTGGTGAATGTCGAGTCGGGTCTCTTGCATGGGAATGGTCTTTGTTTGTCGGCGGAACATTACCACGCATCGTGTCGGTGGAGCCACCCATAATGCAGTTGCCGGTATTTTTTGCAGCGCCGCATCGGGTGATGTTTTTGTCCGGTACCGTCCAGGCATTGGCGGTCATGGCATTCTGGTCAATCGAAGTGGGCGGGCGTTATGCTGGGCTCTGGCTATCCCCGACTTGGCCCTTGCTAAGCCTGTTCCCCCCTTCGGTTTTGCACGCACTGCTGATTGCCAGTGGTGTGTTTCCCTTGTTTATTTTTGGCTTTATTCTGACTGCGGGGCCACGCTGGCAGGGAGCGCCCGAATCTTCGCAGCGTGACTTTCTGCCGGCCTTCGGACTGCTTGCCAGTGGGTGGTCGCTGGTCTGGGCGGCATTTTTGCTGCCCCAACTTTTGATTGCAGGACTCACCTTGGTGATCGGCGGATGGATTTTCGTGGCGTTGACGCTGACGCGAATTGCCCGACATCGAAGGACGGAACGACTGAATATCGTGCTTGTAGCAACGGCGGCTTGGCTTGGCGCGGCTGGTTTGGGCGCATTGCTGGGTTTTGCCGCCGGGGCACCGATTTATTGGGCGCATCTCGGAATCGCGCTGACTATCTGGGGATTTTTACTGCCGGTCTTTCTCAGCGTTGCGCATCGCATGCTGCCGTTTTTTACCTCGTCCGCAGTACCGGGCTATGAACTCCACCGGCCAACATGGGCTTTGCGCATTTTGTTCGTGCTGAGCCTGGCCCATGGCGTGCTTACAGTTTTCGAGCAGACGCGGTGGCTTTGGTTGGTGGACCTTCCGGCGATGTTTGTAGCCGGGCGATTGAGCTGGCTTTGGTGGAGTCGCAAAGCAATGGAAAATCGCATGCTGGCAGTACTGCATGTCGCGTTTGCCTGGGTGAGCCCGGCCTTCGCTTTGTTTTCCCTGCAAAGCCTGTTGCATCACGCAATGCCGGGCTTTCTCGGTCAAGCACCGTTGCACGCCTTGACGATCGGGTTCTTTGCCTCAATGCTCATCGGAATGGCATCGCGGGTGACAATGGGCCATTCGGGTAGGCCGGTAGCGGCCGACGACGCAATGTGGAGGGCGTTTTGCTTGATGCAGGCTGCTGCGGTACTCAGAGTTGTCAGTGAACTGCCGGACTTACCCGGGAGGTTCCACGTTATGTGGGGGTCTTCACTGCTTTGGCTTGCAGCCTTTGTGCTGTGGGCCTTGCGCTATTCCCCGGCTTTCTGGCGTCCGCGCGCGGACGGCAAGGCGGGCTAGCGATCATGTACATTTTGGTCAAATATGTTCATGTTTTCAGCGTGGTACTGAGCGTGATCGGTTTCTTTCTGCGGGGTATTCTGAGGCTGCGCGACGCACCTTTGATGAAAGCGCCTTGGATAAAGGTTCTACCTCACGTCAATGACACGATTCTGTTGGCTGCCGCGCTGACCCTTGCCGCGATGTCGAATCAGTATCCGTTTGTCGCTGGATGGGTGACCGCAAAGGTTTTCGGGGTAATTGCATACATCGTTCTGGGTGCATTGGCGCTCAGGGACGGGGGTACAAAGAAGATGCGCATCATCTGCTGGTTTGCGTCGCTTGCGGTATTCGGGTGGATTGTGTCGGTGGCACTGACACGTCAACCGATGGGCTTTTTGGTACTGCTCACCTAGCCGATACGCCCTCCAGGGGGAGTCAGCACCGCTTTTAGTCGCGGAATGTCAAGTATGCAGATGTGCTTCTGCTGGACAGATACCAGACCTTCGTCCTGAAAGCGCGAGAAAGCTCGGCTCACGGTTTCGAGTTTGAGTCCAAGATACGAGCCGATTTCCTCTCGGGTCATCCGCAGATGAAACTCGGCGGGTGAGTAGCCTCGCGCGGTAAAGCGCTGGGACAGATTGAGCAGGAAGGCGGCAAGGCGCTCTTCCGCGCGCATCGATCCCAACAACATCATGACACCATGGTCGCGCACGATTTCCCGACTCATGACCTTGTGCAGATTGTGTTGTAGTGATGGAATCTGGCTGGAGAGCTTTTCCAGTTCTGTGAAAGGAATCATGCACACTTCACTATCTTCCAGAGCCAAGGCATTGCAGGTATGCATCTCCGTGCTGATGCCATCCATACCGAGGATTTCGCCAGCCATCTGGAAACCGGTGACTTGATCGCGTCCGTCTTCGGTCAGAACATCGGTTTTAAAAAACCCCGCTTTGACCGCAAAGATCGATTCAAACTTATCTCCGGCACGATAGAGGTGCTGGCCGCGCTTCAGTTTTCGTCCTCCACCGATCAAGTTGTCGAGGCGCCCCATGTCATTATCGGAAAGCTCAAACGGCAGGCACAGTTCGCGCATGTTGCACTCGGAGCAGGCGACCTTGAGACCTTGACCAGTGATCGGGATTACGTTCTGCTTTACGTTTGCATGCATTCTGATTGCATTACCCGGTGAGGGGCACCCCTTTGATCTGCGTCAACCCGACTCGCGGGCGATTGCGGCATCCTGCTAACTCGCGCAAATACGCTGCGCTTGCCGCACTCTTCAAACCCTTCCGCCAATGGACTATCAAGAACTGATCTTCGATCCACAAGTCATTCGTCGCTTCGATGTAAACGGGCCAAGATACACTTCCTATCCGACCGCAGACCGATTTGTTGAGGCATTTGGTTCAGATGATTACGTGCGCTGGCTTGAACAAAGGACGATAGGCGGCATAGGTCGACCTCTCTCATTATACGTCCACATCCCCTTCTGCAATACCATCTGCTACTACTGCGCCTGCAACAAGATCATTACCAAGGATCACGGCCGTTCTGCCAAGTACATCAAGTACCTGGGCAAGGAAATCGCCATGCAGGAGGCTGCTCTCACTGGCAGTCGCGATGTTGTCCAGTTACATTTCGGCGGTGGTACTCCCACCTTTCTTACGAACGACGAAATGCGTCGTTTGATGGACATCATTCGCAATCACTTTCGTTTGCTTCCCGGAGGCGAGTACTCCATCGAGGTAGATCCGCGCAAGGTGGATCGTGAAACGGTCAAATTGCTCGGAGAACTCGGATTCAACCGCATGAGCGTTGGCGTTCAGGATTTCGCACCCGACGTCCAGGTTGCTGTCAACCGGGTGCAAACGCTGGATGAAACCAAACTGGTGATCGACTCCGCGCGGGAGTTCGGCTTCAAGTCGGTTTCGGTCGATCTGATATACGGACTTCCCAAGCAGAACGTGATCAGTTTCAACCATACCCTGGACGAGGTCATCAAGCTCGATCCCGATCGCTTGTCGATATACAACTACGCTCATTTGCCTGCCCTCGCCAAACCTCAGCGGCGCATCAAGGAAACTGACTTGCCGTCGCCGGATGCGCGACTGCAGATCCTTCAGTTGGCGATTCGCCGATTGACGGACGCGGGGTATGTATTTATCGGAATGGATCACTTTGCCAAACCGGATGACGAACTCGCTGTGGCCCAGCGTCAGGGGCGACTTCACAGAAACTTTCAAGGCTATTCGACCTATGCCGAAGCCGACCTCATGGCATTTGGCGTTTCCGCCATCGGCAAGGTGGGGCCCAGCTACTGCCAGAACGTGCGCACCCTGGATGAGTACTACGATAGTCTCGATCAAGGCGTGCTTCCGGTCTTTCGTGGTGTCGAGCTGAACGCAGACGACCTGCTGCGTCGAAGTATCATTCAGTCTCTGATGTGCCATTTTGCGCTTTCCATCGAATCCATTGAAATCGCTCACCTGATCGACTTCAGGTCCTATTTCGCTTCCGAAATTTCCGATTTGCGCGAAATGGAAGAGGGCGGGCTGCT
Source organism: Sulfuritalea sp. (assembly GCA_021738105.1). The sequence continues at coordinate 2,028 of JAIPCS010000136.1, read as the reverse complement.
CAGCATTGACGACCAGTGGATCAACGTTCTTCCGCGCGGTCGTTTGCTGGTGCGCGGCATTGCCATGGCGTTTGATCGCTATCTTCGTTCTGACCGCGAACGCGTTCGCTACTCAAAAGTCATTTGATTCCGTGCAGGCGGCCAAGTGCCTGACAGTGGTTTTCTTGCAGTATTTCTGATCGGGTTGTTGGGCGGTGTGCATTGCGCCGGAATGTGCGGCGGCATTGTCTCCGCATTGAGTCTGCAATCGCCGATTGCGACGACCCGCTCGGGGTCGCCCTGGCTCATTCATCTTGCCTACAACCTTGGCCGTATTGCAAGTTATTCCATTGCCGGCGCGGCCATGGGAGCGGTTGGCAGCCTGGGCTTGTTGCTGGATAGCTGGTTGCCGGTGCAGATCGCCTTGTACATTGCCGCGAATTTGATGATGGTCGCGCTAGGTCTCTACTTGACCGGTTTGACACGGACACTGGCATTCATAGAGCGTGCCGGTCAGTTCTTGTGGCGCCGGGTCCAGCCAGCGACAAAACGCTTTCTTCCTGTGCGCGGTGCCGCTCAGGCGTTTCCATTGGGGATGCTTTGGGGTTGGCTGCCTTGCGGTCTGGTGTATAGCGTGCTGACGATGACGTTGCTGTCCGGCAGTGCGGGTCGTGGCGCGGCGATCATGCTGGCTTTCGGTCTGGGTACGCTGCCCAACTTGATGCTTGCCGGCTTGCTTTTGCTGCGGTTTCGCAGCGTCGTTCAAGGACGTGCGCTGCGTTTGGGGGCCGGCTTGATCGTTCTGAGTTTTGGGCTTTGGGGCTTGTTCAACGCGTCGTCACTGGGTGGCCAACTCTGGCACGGTCTGGTCTGAGCGAGCAAAAACTCGGCGCTGGCAATACGGCAATCGTCAAGAGTCCAGCATGTTGATGATGGGACAGGGCATGCCTTCGCCTCCATGCGCGCATACGCTGACCAAGCGACGCAGGGCGTCTGCCATGCGACCGAGCTCTTCCATGCGGCTTTCGATGTCTAGAATCTTTTCGCGCGCCAGTGCTCGGGCAATCTTGTGGTCGCGGCTATCATTCAAAGAGAGCAGTTCGCTGACTTCCTCGAGCGTGAAGCCGATGGCTTGGGCGCGCTTGATGAATTGAAGTCGTTCGATGTGCGCTTGACCGTAGCGGCGATAGCCTTCCGCCGCCTTTGGCGTCTCAAGCAAATGGCGCCGCTGGTAGTAACGCACGGTTTCGACACCGACGCCGGCGGTGGCCGCCAATGCGCCTATGGTCAGGCTTTGTTGATTCGCCGTATCGATCATGAAAATTCCTCTTGACTCTGTACCAAGGTACGGAGTTTAGACTTGTTTCCATGAATGCAAAAGACGATATCAACAGTAGCTCTGTAGACCTGCCGATCGCCGGCATGACCTGCGCTGCCTGCGCGGCGCGAATCGAAAAGCAGCTCAACAAACTACCCGGCGTCGAAGCGGCGGTGAACTTTGCCTCAGAGCGCGTTTCGGTGAAATATCTGGGCACTGATGCTCAGCCCGAGATGTTTGTCGAAACGATTCGCAAGGCCGGATTCGAGGTCCCGCCGGCCACTCTCGAACTTTCCATCGGCGGCATGACCTGTGCCGCCTGTTCGGCGCGAATCGAAAAGCAGCTCAACAAACTGCCGGGAGTTGAAGCCACGGTGAATTTCGCCAGCGAGAAGGCGCATGTGCGCTATGTACCCGGCCTCACAAATGCCGAGCGACTAGTGGCGACGGTGGTCAAGACCGGGTACACGGCAACAGTGTCTGACAGTGACACGCGAACCGAGGAAAAGGAGCGCAAGCTGGCGGTGTATCGCGCCGAGCTAACGCGCTTCTGGATTTCCGCCGCACTGACGCTGCCGCTGGTGGCACAAATGGCGTTCATGTTTGGCGCTGAACAGCATGCAGATGTGATTCCTCGCTGGCTGCAATTGCTGCTGGCGACACCGGTGCAGTTCTGGATCGGCTGGCGCTTCTACGTCGGCGGTTTCAACGCGCTGCGCGGCGGCGCGGGC
>JAIPCS010000135.1 GCA_021738105.1 Sulfuritalea sp. | reverse complement strand
TGGCATTGGCCGCCTCGGCCCTGGGCCTGTCGGTGCGCACGCCCTATACGCTGGAGGACATGGCGGGCGATGCCATCGGATTGATGGACACACTGGGTATTGGTCAGGCCCACATTGTCGGCGCTTCGCTGGGCGGCATGATCGCGCAGGTGCTGGCGGCGCGTTTCCCGCAGCGAGTATTGAGCCTGACCTCGATCATGTCCTCCTCCGGCAACAAGAAAGTCTCACGCCCCAGCAAGCCCGCGCGCAAAGTGCTCATGAGCCGGCCGGCCGATCCGAACGACCCCGAATCGGTCATCGATCATCTGGTGAAAACCTTCGGCGTAATCGGCAGTCCCGGCTTTCCGTCGAGCAAGGATGAACTTCGCGAGCGCATCGGCAAAAGCGTGCGGCGTTCCTACTATCCGGCGGGCGTTGCGCGTCAGTTGCTGGCGATCATCGCCTCCGGTGATCGCCGCAAGCTGCTGCAAACCATCAAGCTGCCAACCCTGGTCATCCACGGCGCCGATGATCCGCTGGTGCCTGTCGCTGCCGGCCGCGATACCGCGCAGAACATCCCCGGCGCGTCGCTGCTGGTGATCGACGGCATGGGCCACGACCTGCCGTCCGCGCTGTTGCCGCGACTGGCGACTGCCATCGCCGATCATTGTGACCACAGCATGGTTGCAAGGGTGAAGGACGTCTAGCGCCCTTCGGCCCTGCCCAGGCTTGATGCGGAGCGGGCGAACTAGCCGGCGAGTACCGCGATGGTCTTGCGTGCCGTTGCGGTCGTGGCGGTGAGCGATTCCTTGCGCCGGAACGCCGCCAGCAAGTCGGCCTGACGCTGCGCCGCATGCCCGGCATAGCGCTCGCGGATGTGACCGTAGCCGCGAATCTGCTCGGGCAGGGAGGCGAGTTCGATGGCCGTGACGTGGTTGCCGGCTTCCAGCCCGGCGAGTATGTCTCCCATGAGCTTTTCGTAGTCGGCCAGCAGACGGCGATCGAGCTTGCGGTCGGCGCTGCCCTTGAAGGGATCAAGGGCGCTGCCGCGCAGACCCTTGAAACGCGCCAGCAGCCCCATGGCCTTTAGCATCCACGGCCCGAAGCGGCGCTTTTGCGGCTGCCCGGTGGCGGGATCGTTGCGGGACAGCATGGGCGGCGCCAGGTTGAAGACCAGTTGATAGTCGCCCTCGAAGGTATCGGCGACGCGTTGCAGAAAATCGCTGTCGGTATATAGCCGCGCAACTTCGTACTCGTCCTTGTAGGCCAGCAGCTTGAAGTAGTTGCGCGCCACGGCCTCGGTCAGCAGGCTGATGCCCGGCGCGAGTTTCGCTTCGGCCTGACGCACGCGGTCGGCCAGATCCTGGTAACGGGCGGCGTAGGCCGCATCCTGATAGGCCACCAGTTGCGCGCTGCGGCGGGAGATGATTTCGTCGAGCGTGGTCGACAACCGGTGATGTTCCGGCTGGCCATGAGACGGTTTGGCGGCAGCGGCCACCGCTCGTGGGTCGACCGCGGTGCGCCGGCCCCACTGGAAGGCCGCGATGTTCTGTTGCACGGCTGTGCCATTGATCTCGATGGCCTTGAAAATCGCCTCGCGCGTCAGCGGCACCAGGCCTTTTTGCCAGGCGTAACCGAGCATGAACAGATTGGTCGCAATCGAATCACCGAGCAGCGACGTTGCCAGCCGCGAGGCATCGAGCAGTTCGATGTTGTCATCGCCCACCGCTTCGGCAATTTGCTGTTCCATTGCGAGCAGCGGAAACTGCGGATCGTGGTCTTTCATGACATCGCCGGAGCGCGCCTGGGCGGCAAAACCGCGCACAAACTCGCTGGTCATGGTCTGGTCGCTGTTGATGATGGCGCGGGTGAAGCCGTTGCGCATCTTGGCCAGCGATTCGTCACTGGCCGACACCACCAGATCGCAGCCGATCACGGCATTGGCTTCGCCGGCGGCGACACGCGCGGCGTGGAGTTGCTCCTGACGGTCGGCAATTCGCACATGCGACCAGACAGCGCCGCCTTTTTGCGCGAGGCCGGCCATGTCGAGCACCGAAATGCCCTTGCCTTCCAGATGCGCGGCCATGCCGAGCAGGGCGCCGATGGTGACCACGCCGGTACCGCCGACACCGGTGACGACAATGCCCCAGGGCTCGCTGGTCGATGGCAGCTGTGCCTCGGGCAGCGCGGCAAAAATCTCGGGCGTGGTGCTGGCTGCTTTGCCCTTGCGCAATTGACCGCCCTCGACCGTGACAAAGCTCGGGCAGAAACCCTTGATACAGGAATAGTCCTTGTTGCACGAGGACTGGTCGATGGCGCGCTTTCTGCCGAACTCGGTCTCGACCGAGACCACCGACATGCAGTTGGATTTCTCGCTGCAATCACCGCAACCCTCGCAGACCTGGTCATTGATCATGACGCGCGTCGCCGGGTCGGGGAATTTGCCGCGCTTGCGCCGACGGCGCTTTTCCGCGGCGCAGGTCTGGTCATACACCAGCGCCGAGACTCCAGCTACTTCGCGCAGTTCGCGCTGAACGAGATCAAGCTCGTCGCGGTGACGTATCGGAACACCCGGCGCCAAACCGATCGCTCCGGCATATTTTTCGGGTTGATCGGTGACGATCACGATGTGGCCGACGCCTTCGGCCGCGAGCTGGCGCGTGATGATCGGCACGTTCAGTGTGCCGTCATGCGGCTGGCCGCCGGTCATCGCTACGGCGTCGTTGTAGAGCAGCTTGTAGGTGATGCCGGCCCGGCCGCCGGGCCGCCCCAAGGTCGGGCCTTCGTTCGACACGGAGCGCAGCGAACCGTGGTCACCCCTTTCCTTGGGAAGGGGGCCGGGGGGAAGGCTCCCGCCGAACGCCGCGACGGCAGCGCGAATGGCAAGAATGCCGGAATGAAAATAGGTGCCGTCGCCCAGGTTGGTAAACACGTGCGGAGTCTTGGTGTAAGGCGCCTGACCGATCCATTGCACGCCTTCGCCGCCCATCTGGCAGAAGAACTGGGTGGTCTCCGGTGACAGCCAGGTGGCCATGTAGTGGCAGCCGATGCCGGCGATTGCACGCGAGCCTTCGGGTACCTTGGTCGAGGTGTTGTGCGGGCAGCCCGAACAATAGTGCGGCACGCGGGCGATCGACTGGCGCGGGCGCGCAAGTGCGGCTTCCTTCTCGACCAGAAATTCCAGCCGGTCCTTGATTTTCAGCGAGGTGTAAAAGCGTCCGACGCGGGCCGCAATAGCGCGTGCCACCATGGCCGGCGTCAGCTCGCCAGCGGCCGGTAGCAGCCAGTCGCCGTGCGGCATGGCCCATTCGCCTTTGTCGTCGAACTTGCCGATGACGCGCGGGCGCACGTTCTCGCTCCAGTTGTAGAGCTCTTCCTTGAGCTGGTATTCGAGAAACTGGCGTTTTTCTTCGACCACCAGAATTTCGTCGAGGCCGTCGGCGAACTTGCGCACGCCTTCCGCTTCCAGCGGCCACACCATGCCGACCTTGTAGAGGCGGATGCCGATTTCGGCCGCCACGGTTTCGTCAATGCCGAGATCATCCAGTGCCTGGCGCACGTCAAGATAGCTTTTGCCGCTGGAAATGATGCCGAGTTTGGCTTCGGGGCTGTCGAAGATCATCTTGTTGAGACCGTTGGCCCGGCAGTAGGCCAGCGCCGCATACAGCTTGTGATGCACCAGTCGCTCTTCCTGCACCAGCGGCGGATCCGGCCAGCGCAGGTTGAGGCCGTCGGGTGGCATGGTGAAGTCGGTGGGGATCACCGGCTGTACGGCAAACGGGTCGACATTCACTGTCGCCGAAGTTTCCACCGTGTCGGTCAGTGCCTTGAAGGCCACCCAGCAGCCCGAGTAGCGCGACAGGGCAAAGCCGTGCAGGCCGTATTCGAGGTATTCCTGAATCCCCGCCGGTGCCAGCACCGGCATCATCATCGCCTTGAAGATGTGCTCGGTCTGATGCGGCAGGGTGGAAGACTTCGCCGCGTGATCGTCGCCGGCAATGGCCAGCACGCCACCGAATTTCGAGGTGCCCGCCGCGTTGGCATGGCGGAACACGTCGCCGGTGCGGTCCACACCCGGGCCCTTGCCGTACCAGATGGAAAAGACACCGTCATAGCTGGCGTTCTTGTCCTGGGTGAGCTGCTGCGTGCCCCATATGGCCGTTGCCGCAAGGTCCTCATTGAGCCCGGCCTGAAAGCGGATGTGCTGGGGTTCAAGAATTTTCCGGGCTTTCCAGAATTCCTGGTCGACGCTGCCCAAAGGCGAACCTCGATAGCCGCTGATATACCCGGCGGTGTTGAGACCGGCGGCCTGGTCGCGTTGGCGTTGCATCAGGGGCAGGCGGACGAGAGCCTGAATGCCGGTCATATAGACGCGGCCGGTGGTAAGTGTGTACTTGTCGTCCAGCGAAACGTTGGGAAGTGTCATGGCGGGTATCCTTTCAGCGTCTCAGAGTGTCAACTGGCGGCGCTTGTGGCGCCCGTCTCGACCCTGCCGACGTCATCTCCTCGTTGGTTCAGGTTTGGGTGCTCACGGTAGCGAGACACCTGTGCGCATTTTAAGGACAAGTAGTGCAGAAATCATTTCGGATTTGAAATATTGTGCCTGCTGGCAGCGATACCCATGCCCTCGCCGAGGTTAGTGTGAAAGAGCGTGTGCGGAGGACGGGTGATCGTCGAGCGAAGCGAGCCGACCCGCAGCCCCCGTGAGGGGGTTGGGGGGTGGGCTGCGATGCGCGTTAGATAAGACTTCTCAGCTCACGCAACACCACGGAGAGCATCGCCAGATCCAGTACCGGACCGGTCTTCAGGTCCGTCACCATGTCCCTCAGTCGGCTCAGGGTTGAAGGATTGGCGGCCTCCCAGGTGGCGAGCATTTGCGCGGCATCGGTGCCGCCCGGCGAGAGTTTGATGACGCTCAGGGTCAGCAGCCTCATCTGCCTCGACAGATCGTCGCGCAAGGCATTGCGCGCCAGTCCCTGCCAGTGGGTATCGGACGGAAGCGAATTGATCTGAATGCCGAACCAGCGCATCTCCAATAGTCCGACCAGGGCAAAGTAGATTTCGGCGACCCGGTCGACGCCCTGCTGGCTGTGCGTCGCGATATCAACGATATCCAGCACGGCGTAGGACGCGTCCAGTCCGGCGACCTGCTTTGCCGTGGCTTCCGGGACGCCGGCAGACACCAGTTCCGCCCAGCGCTGATTGACGGCGTTGAGATCGCCCTCGTTCAGCAGGCCGGAAAGCTTGGCGCTGAGTTGCGCCACGCCGGGGCGGAATATCTGGATGACTTCGCCCATCGGCATTTTTTCGTGACGCGTGCGCAGGAACCACAACACGGCGCGCAACAGCAGGCGTCCGGCATCGATCAGCATCTGGTTTTGCAGCGGGGCGGCGACTTTGCCATCCAGCGCCTCGATCTCGGACCAAAGCGACGGCAAATCGAAAATGTCGCGCACCAGAATGTAGGCACGCACCACGTCGTGAGCGTCCGCGCCGGTGTCCTCGCACATCCGGTGCACGAAAACAATGCCAGTGTGATTGAGTATCGAATTGGCCAGCACCGTGGCGACTATCTCGCGCTTCAATGGATGCCGGGTCATCACGTCGGCGTAGCGCTTTTTCAGAACCTTGGGGAAGTAGCCGGTCAGCACCGGCTCCACGTAGGGATCGTCGACCAGATCGGAGGCTACCAGTTGATCGAACAAAACCATCTTGCTGTAGGCCAGCAGCACTGCCCGCTCCGGGGAAGCGAGTCCCTGATGTGTCGCGCGGCGCTCGGCGATCTGTTCGTCCGTGGGCAGGTATTCGACCGCACGATCGAGACGACCCGCTTTTTCCAGATGACGGATGAAGCGTTGCTGGGCATCGAGCATTTTCTCCGCTCGCGTGCCGGTCACCGAAAGGCACTGACCCTGATAGTAGTTGTCGGCAAGCGCCAGTTCGCCCACCTCGTCCGTCATCTCCACCAGCAGCTTGTTGCGCTGCTTCTCGGTCAATTCACCGTCTGCCTGAATCAGACCGAGCAGGATCTTGATGTTGACTTCATGGTCCGAACAATCGACTCCCGCGGAATTGTCGATGGCATCGGTATAGATCCGGCCTCCGTTCAGGGCATATTCGATACGCCCGAGCTGGGTACAGCCGAGATTGCCGCCTTCCGCCACAACCTTGCAGCGCAACTCGGATCCATTGATCCGCACCGCATCGTTGGCACGATCGCCGACCTCGGCGTTGCGCTGACTGGTGGCCTTGATGTAGGTACCGATGCCGCCGTTGTAGAACAGATCGACCGGCGCCTTGAGAATCGCCCGCATCAGTTCCACCGGGGTCAGGGCCTCGGCTTCGACGCCCAGTATCGCCTGCACTTCGGCGCTCAGCGGTATCATTTTGGCGCTGCGGGGAAACACGCCACCGCCTGTCGAGATCAGTGATTTGTCGTAATCGTCCCAGGACGAACGCGGCAGCACGAACAGGCGCTGGCGCTCCGCGTAGCTCGCTTCGGTATCGGGAGCCGGGTCCAGGAAAATATGCCGATGGTCGAAGGCCGCCAGCAGTTTGATGTGTCGTGACAAGAGCATGCCGTTGCCGAAAACATCGCCTGACATGTCGCCTACGCCGGCCACGGTAAAGGCCGTGGTCTGGGTGTCGACACCCATTTCGAGAAAATGACGCTTGACCGATTCCCAGGCACCGCGCGCAGTGATGCCCATCTTCTTGTGGTCGTAGCCGACCGAGCCGCCCGAGGCGAATGCGTCGCCCAGCCAGTGGCCGTATTCGGCACTGACTTCGTTGGCATAGTCCGAGAATGTTGCCGTGCCCTTGTCGGCCGCCACCACCAGATAGGAGTCGTCACCGTCGTGCCTGACCACATCCTTCGGTGGGACCAGTTGATTGGCGACCAGATTGTCGGTGATGTCGAGCAGGCCTCGCAAAAAGGTCTTGTAGCACGCGATGCCTTCCTTCAGATAGGCTTCGCGATCGGTTTGCGGCGGTGCGCCTTTCAGCACGAAGCCACCCTTGGAGCCGACTGGCACGATGACCACGTTTTTCACCATCTGCGCCTTGACCAGCCCCAGCACTTCGGTGCGGAAATCCTCCATGCGATCGGACCAGCGCAGCCCGCCACGGGCGACCTTGCCGCCGCGCAAATGGATGCCTTCGACGCGCGGCGAATACAGCCAGATTTCATACAGTGGTTTGGGCTCCGGCAACTCCGGCACCTTGGCCGATTCGAGCTTGAAGGAAACATAGGGCTTGCGACCGCCTTCACTGTCGCGCTGGTAGAAGTTGGTACGAATCGTGGCCTGGTTGACCGCAAGAAAGCGCCGCAGGATGCGATCGTCGTCGGCGCTTGCAACACTATCCAGCGCCTGCTTGATCTTCTGGATCAGCGCTGCCTGGGCGGCATCGCGATCGCCTTTTGCCGCCGGGTCGAAACGCGCGTGGAACAAGGCAACCAGCAGCCTCGTGATCGCAGTGTTGTCGACCAGGGTCTGCTCGATATACGACTGACTGAACGTGAACCCGGCCTGACGCAGGTATTTGGCAAAGGCGCGCAGCACGATGACTTCATCACTGGACAGGCCGGCGGCCAGCACCAGCCGATTGAAACCGTCGCTTTCGATTTCGCGACGCCAGACCTTGCCGAAGCTGTCCTCGAACAGCGGTCGCACCGTCGAGATATCGGGCAAATCGACCACGGTGCTCATCCCGAAGTCGTGGATATGCACCGTCCCCGCTTCGCCGCGATCAAGCGCGAAGGATTGTTCGTCGAGTACCGATACCCCCATGTTCTCCAGCATGGGCAGGCTGACGGAGAGCGGTATCGGCGCATCCAGCCGGTACACCCGCAAGCGCAGGGATTCGCTGCCCGCTTCGACCGGTCGATACAGCCGCATGTTGAGCGGCTCCGCCTCGGTCAGCCGTTCCATCGCCTGAATGTCGCGCACCGCAATGCGCACGCTGACGGTATCGCGATAGGCCGGCGGGAACGCGGCGCAGTAGGTGGCCAATAGTTGATTGGCCACTTCCTCACCATGACTTTCATTCAGGGCAAGGCGCAGATCGTCCGACCAGTCGCGCAGCGCCAGAATGATGTCGGCCTCGATTTCACGGGGATCGATGACCGACTCCTCGCTGGGTGAACAACGCACCATGAAGTGGATGCGCGCGAGCGTGGCTTCGGACAGTTCCACTGTGAATTCGACACTCAGACCGTGCAGCGCGCGCCTCAGGACTTCCTGGATGCGCAGGCGGGACTCGGTATTGAACTTCTCCCGCGGCAGGTAGACCAGACAGGAGTAGTAGCGGCCATACGCCTCGCGGCGGATAAAGACGCGAATCTTGCGGCGGTCTCCCAGGCGCAGGATGCCCAGCGTCATTTCCAGCAAACTGGTCTCGTCTATCTGAAACATTTCGTCGCGCGGAAAGGCTTCGAGAATGGTCAGCAGGTTCTTTCCCATATGGCTGTCGGGTGCAAAACCGGCTTTCTCTATTACGGCCGTCGCCTTGTTGCGCAGCAGTGGAATCTCTCTGAGCCGTGCGTGGTAGGCCGACGAGGTATACAGGCCGATGAAGCGGCGCTCGCCGACGACATTGCCCTTGGTGTCGAAGCGCTTGATGCCGATGTAGTCCAGATAGCCGGGGCGGTGTACCGTGGCCCGCACGTTGGCCTTGGTCAGCACCAGCAGCGTCGGCTGCCGTGCAAGCTTGCGGATGCTGGGCGAAGATTCCGCGAAACTGTTCGATATTCCGCTTGGCGGAGGCGTGCGCAGCAGACCCAGGCCACTGTCGGGAACGATTTTGAGCAGGTCTTCACCGTTCTCGGTCGTCAGCTCGTATTCACGAAAGCCGAGAAAGGTGAAATGGCCGTCATTTGCCCAGCCAAGAAATACACGGCCTTCGGCAACTTCCGCCTCGCTCAGTCCAACGGGCGGAGAGTCGAGTTCCTGAATGATGCCGCTCATGCGACTGAGCATCGGATGCCAGTCGTTCACCGCGCGGCTCACATCTCCCAGGACGGAAAGCAGGCCGTCTTCGATCGCCTTCAGCC
>JAIPCS010000134.1 GCA_021738105.1 Sulfuritalea sp. | reverse complement strand
TGATGGCTTGGAAGCCCTGGCTAAGGCCAAGGCGAATAACTAGGAGCTGATCCTGATGGACGTACAGATGGCCCGCATGAACGGCCTCAACGCTACTCGCGCCATTCGCGCCCTGCCGGGATGTGAAACCGTGCCCATCCTGGCCATGACGGCCAACGTCTTCAGAGAAGACCGTCTGGCCTGCGAAGAAGCCGGCATGAACGACTTCATCGCCAAACCGGTCGAGCCCACAGCGCTGTATCAGGCATTGCTGCTTTGGCTGTCGGCCATACCGAGCAACAGGCCGCAGACGGGCGCCGCTTTCCGAGCGCGTGTGGTTCCGACGCGTCCGTTGCCGAAGGGTGCCGCCCCGCCACAGGCATTGACCGATTTTGCCGGGTTGGACACAAACCGTGGGTTGGCTGTCGTCAGCGGCGACGCGATAACCTATGTGAAGCTGCTGAGGGACCTCGCCGCCCGACACGGCGACGACGCACGACAGTTGGGTGATGAAATTGCAGCGGACGAAACTGAAGCCCCCCGACAACGGCTGCACGCGCTCAAAGGTGTAGCGGGAACGCTGGGCGCCACCGGTATTCAGCACGCGACGCTGGCCCTTGAGCAGGCTCTGCGCGACGCTGCCCCGGCAACAAGTCTGCCAGCGCTGGTGGACAAACTGCAAACTGAACTGGACGCGCTGTGCGAGTTGCTGGCACGTCTGCCTGAACCAGCGGGCGAAACCAAAAGTGGACCCGCCACCGTGGCCGACCCAGCGCGGGTACAGACGTTGCTCAAAGAGCTGAAACCCTTGCTGGCCAGCTACAGTACCCGAGCGAGCGCTTTGTTCGACACCAATCAACCTGTCTTGCTGGCAACGCTAGGCGTCGACGCGATCAAGCTGGAGCAACAGATCGCGAGTTTTGACTACCCGGCTGCACTGGAAACGCTGGAAGCTTTGTCCCGACCGTCCGCCGGAAGCGGGCAAACGCCAAAATCCAAAGGCACGAAGCAATGAACCCGCGTTCAGACTCGGGACATCCCGATAGCGCCGATTTGACCCTGCTTGTGGTCGACGACGAACCGGCGAATATCGGTGTACTTAACTCGCTACTGGAGCCCCATTTCCATGTACGCGTGCCCCGCTCAGGTGCGGACGCGATAAGCGTGGCCAACGCCAGCCCTCATCCCGCCATGATATTGCTGGATGTGATGATGCCGAAGATGGATGGCTATGCCGTACTCGCCAAACTGCGCGAAAACCCCGACACGCGTGATATTCCGGTGATATTCGTTACCGCAATGGATTCGAACGAAGATGAACAGCACGGACTGGAACTCGGTGCCGTCGATTACATCACCAAGCCGATCAATCCATCCATCGTACTTGCCAGGGTGCGCACGCAACTGGAACTCAAGGCGACCCGCGACCACCTGGCCTTTCAGGATATCGCCCGTGAAGCCTAAATCCGCAATCCCGAAATCGGCTTTGTTCTGTCTGGAAGCCCGCAACACAATTGTTGCTGACGCATTTCTCGCTGAATTTGATCAATTCGTTGCCATTGCCGAGCGTTTTCGTGATGCCGGATGAAGGAGCCGCAATGATGCGTCTGACAGGACTGCCGCTTCAACGCTACCGGGCAAGACGCCGCCGGGGCGCTTGCCAGTGGGGCTGGCAGCCTGGCTCGACGGGATATCACGCATGCTGAATTACCCGTTTGCACCGCTGATATTCAATGCGGCGATCCTGCTTGCGGTGATTCAGATCCTCGATCTGGCCGCTAGCACTCGCGAAGCCGAATCGTTCAGGCGCAGACAGTTGCTGACTGGCATCGTCCTGGGTTGCATCAGCGTCGGCGTCATGATGGCACCGCTGACATTGATGTCCGGTGTGGTGTTCGATGTACGCTCAGTCGTGCTGGCTGTATCCGGTCTGTATTTCGGCGTCATCCCTACCGCCATTGCCATGGTGATGGCCGCGTCTTACAGATTATTCATGTCCGGCCAGGGTGCGTTGACAGGAATGCTGGTGATTTTTGTATCAGGAATGACCGGCATTGCCTGGCGAACCTGGAAGCGCCCTGCACTGGACAGCATCGGCTGGCGGCAACTGTATCTGTTCGGCCTGGTCACGCATCTGCTGATGCTGGCAATGATGCTGACCTTGCCGCAAAACATTTCAGGCGAGGTGTTGAGCAAAATCGGGCTTCCAGTCCTGCTGATGTATCCGCTGCTGACCATGGCTCTGGGCTTGTTGCTCTCCCGTCGAATCAGGCTGCAGCAAAGCATGAGTGCCCTGTATGAAAGCGAGAAAATTCATCGCCTGTTGGCCGACAACGCCAGCGACGTAATCTGGACCATGGACCTGACCGGCCGCTTCACTTATATCAGTCCGTCGGTCGAAAAATTGACCGGCTATACCGCTGAAGAGGCAATGCAGCAGTCCTTGAAGCAGGCACTGACGGAAGCTTCTTACCTGATCGCAACTGACAGTCTTGCGAAATCCAGCAAAGCGTTGATGGCGGGACAGCCAATGCCCGAATTCCGGGAAGAAGTCGAACGCCGCTGCAAGAATGGCAGTACTGTATGGACCGAAACAACGGCCACCGAAATGCGAGACGCCGACGGCAAGTTTGTCGGGATTCTGGGTGTCAGCCGTGACATTTCCGAGCGCAAGCGAGCGGAAGAGGTTCTGCGTGCCAACGAAGAGCGCTTTCGAGCGGTCAGCGAATCCGCTCTGGAAGCCATTGTCTCCATTGACAGCGATGGCAAAGTGGTGGGCTGGAATCCTGCAGCCACGGCCATGTTCGGCTATACGGAAAATGAAATTGTCGGTCAGCCGGCAACGGTGCTGATGCCCCAGCGCTACCGACAGCGGCACTCAGCCGGCGTTCAGCAGCGGATAGCAGACGGGAAGCCGCCCCTTGACGGCAATCTGGCCGAAGTATCCGGATTGCACAAGGACGGCTCTGAATTTGCACTCGAACTTTCGCTGGGGCAATGGCGGACGGACCAGGGTCTTTTCTTCACGGGGGTGATGCGCGATGTTACCGAACGAACAACATATGAGGAGTCGATCAGGGCAAGCGAAAAGCGCTTCTACGACATTGCCAGAATTTCAGCAGACTGGTTTTGGGAGATCGATGCTGAAGGCCGATATACCTATGTATCGGATAGCGTGTTCGAACTGTTGGGATATACCCCGGATGAAATTGTCGGCAAAACACCCTTCGATTTTATGCCGCCCGAGGAGGCGGCGCGAGTCAGTAAAGCGTTCGCTGCCATAGTGAGCCGACGAGAGGAATTTCAGGATTTAGACAACATCACCCTGCACAGGGACGGCAGCCAACGGCACGTACAGACCAGCGGCGTACCTATCATCGGTGCCGGGGGTGAATTCATGGGCTATCGGGGCCTGGACAAGGATGTCACCCAGCGTCTGGCAGACGAAGATCAGTTGCACAAGCTGTCTCTCGCTGTCGAACAAAGCCCCGAGAGCATCGTCATCACAAACGTCAACGCCGAAATCGAATATGTGAACGATGCCTTCCTGGAAGCAACGGGGTACGGCATTGAAGACGTGATTGGCCGGAATCCGCGCATCCTGCACTCGGGCAAGACACCTGAGGAAACTTACCAAACCATGTGGGCAGCGCTGAGCCAGGGCCACCCATGGAAAGGCGAATTTCACAACAAGCGCAAGGACGGCAGCGAATACATCGAGTTTGCGATCATCACACCGCTGCGCCAACCCGATGGCGCGATCAGCCACTATGTCGCGGTAAAGGAGGACATCACCGAAAAAAAACGTATCGGCAAAGAACTGGACGCACATCGATATCATCTGGAACATCTGATCGAGAAGCGCACCGAGGAATTAGTGGCCGCGCGCGAACAGGCGGTGGCCGCCAATCAGGCCAAAAGCAGTTTTCTGGCCAACATGAGCCACGAAATCCGCACGCCGATGAATGCCATCATCGGCCTGACCCATCTGATGAATCGTTCAGCAATGACGTCGCAACAGAGCGCATGGCTGGACAAGATCGACAGCGCCGGAAGGCACCTGCTCAGCATCATCAACGACATCCTCGACTTGTCCAAGATCGAGGCCGGACGGATGCAACTCGAGAACACAGACTTTCCCCTCAGCGCAGTACTTGACAATGTCGCCTCCATCATCGGTGAGTCAGCGCGGGACAAGGGGCTGAAGATCGAACTCGAACGCGATTCCGTGCCCCTGTGGCTGAAGGGAGATCCGACGCGTGTACGTCAGGCCCTGCTCAACTATGCCGGCAACGCAGTCAAATTCACCAACTCTGGATCAATCGCGCTGCGTGCCGAATTACTGCACGAAAATGACAACAACCTTCAGGTGCGCTTCGAAGTGGAAGATACCGGCTGTGGCATCTCGGCCGAACACATCACGCGGCTTTTTCAGGCTTTTGAACAGGCCGATACCTCGACCACGCGAGAATTCGGTGGCACGGGACTGGGTCTGGTCATCACACGGCGTCTGGCCGAACTGATGGATGGCGAAGTGGGCGTTGAGAGTACCCCCAATGTGGGCAGCACTTTCTGGTTCACCGCCCGCCTGCAACGCGGACACGGCGTCCTGCCTGCCACGACTGTGGAAACGGCCGAGGATCCTGAACTGAAATTGCGACGATTGCACGACGGCGCCCGAATTCTGCTCGCCGAAGACCACCCCATCAACCGTGAAGTTGCGCTCGAACTGCTCCACGGAGCAGGAATGGAGGTGGATACGGCGGTTGACGGACGCGAAGCGCTGGATAAAGCACGGACCACTACCTACGATCTGGTCCTGATGGACATGCAAATGCCAAACATGGATGGTCTGGAAGCCACCCGCGCCATCCGCGCGCTGCCCGGTTGGAAATTCACGCCCATCCTGGCGATGACCGCAAACGTGTTCGACGAGGACCGGCGAGCCTGCGAAGAAGCCGGCATGAATGACTTCATCGCCAAACCGGTCGAACCCGATGCCCTCTATCAAGCGTTGCTGCTCTGGCTGGAGATGAATCCGACAAAGCATTCCCTGGATGGCACGGTCTCGTCAGAGCGAAGCTTTTCGACCCGCTCGCGGCACGAGACCAAGAAGCTGCCACAAGGACTTGCCGACTTTGCCGGACTGAACGTCAAACGCGGCTTGTCCGCACTGCGCGGCGATACGAATGCCTACATAAGCCTGCTGCAACAGCTTGTCGCTCGGCATGGAGAAGATGCGCGGCAATTGCAGAACGAAATTGCGGCAGGTGCAACTGAAGCAGGCCGACAGCGGCTGCACGCGCTCAAAGGTGCGGCCGGAACACTGGGTGCCGTCGATATTGAAGCAGTCAGTGCCGCCATTGAGCTCACTCTCCACAATGCCCCCTCGGCAGATACCCTTCCGGACCTGTTTGACACGCTGCAGACCGAATTGGATGCTCTCGGCAAGGCGCTGACGCAACTGCCCAAAACAATTTCCGGGACCCTGGGTGATGCTGAAATCGAGGCGGATCCCGATCGGGCGATGGCGATACTCAAGGAACTTGAACCCTTGCTGGCGAGCTACAGCACCCAGGCGGGTCGACTATTCGCGACCAACCGTCCGGTCTTGTTGGCAACTCTCGGCATCGAAGCGATAAAACTGGAACAACAGATCGACAGCTTCGACTACCCGGCGGCTCTGGCGACGCTGCAAAAGTATTTGGCTACTCAGGCGCCAGAGACTCCTGATACGCCGGTATCCAATGGGGCTAAAAAGTGAACGAACGCCCCGACTCGGGATCCTCCAATCGGACAATTCCGACCCTGCTGGTGGTCGACGATGAGCCGGGGAATCTCAGCGTACTCACTGTCCTGCTGGAGCCACACTACAAAGTTCGCGTGGCACTTTCGGGCGCAGATGCGCTGCAAGCTGCTGCCACGCTCCCCTGTCCGGCTCTGATATTGCTCGATGTAATGATGCCGCGCATGGGCGGCTACGCCGTGCTTGGCAGACTGCGTGAAAATCCCGCCACTCGTGATATTCCGGTGATATTCGTTACCGCAATGGATTCGAACGAAGATGAACAGCGCGGACTGGAACTCGGCGCCGTCGATTACATCACCAAGCCGATCAATCCGTCCATCGTACTTGCCCGTATTCGCACCCAACTTGAATTGAAGGCAACTCGCGACCACCTGGCCTTTCAGAATGTCCGGCTCGAAATGCTGGTGGCTGAGCGGACTCGGGCGCTCAAATCGGCACTGGAAACGGCCGAGACAGCGAACACTGCCTTGAAAAAGACCTACTTCGGCACTCTGATGGCCATCAGCGCGCTGGCCGAACTGCGCGGTGCCTCGATCGGTGACCACTCCCGACGGGTCGCAGATCTGTCGCGCCAGATTGCCCGTGAATTGGCCATGGACGAAGCAGAAGTGCAGGAAGTGTTCATCGCCGCACTGTTGCACGATATTGGCAGAATCAGCTTCAGCGACGAATTGCTGAAGCAACCGGTCAGCGCGATGAATGCCGAGCAATTGGCACTCTACCGTCAGCACCCGGGGCTGGCGGCCGATGCCCTGTCCAGGATTGACACTCTGGCCAATATCGCGGCTATCGTTCGCTATCATCATGAACGTTACGATGGAGAAGGCTTTCCCGAAGGACGCAGCGGCCTGGATATTCCTTTGGGCGCAAGAATCATCGCCGCAGTAAGTGACTATGACGACTTCAGAACCGGAGCGCTGACCACGTCACCGATGACAGCCAAGGAAAGCATCCGCCGTCTGGTCGAAGGACGAGGGCACCGCTACGACCCGACAGTCATCGATCGGCTTGAGCCCCATCTGTCCTTCGAGACAAAAAATGAAATCGACGAAATCAAGGTCAGCACGCGTTATCTAAGCGAGGGAATGGTGCTCACGCGGGACTTGAAACATCCCGACGGCTTTCTGCTGCTATCAACCCGTACGATGCTGAACCGGCGCCATATCGATGACCTGGCGGAGATTGAAAAAAATACCGGGAAAAAACTCGACATTCATGTCTTGCGGGAGACCGTGGATCGCTCGTAGAGTTGCGCTTGGGCAGCCGGCTCGCTGCGAACGCGGGAAGTCTTCAAGCCAAGGCAAGTCGATGCCAGTTGACCTGGGTCAGCGCGCTGTAAGCCATTGGTGTTACATTGATTTGGCTAAATTAACCTACGGGAGAATGTAATGGCTGGCAAAGTCGAACAATTCAGTGAATTGCACCGCAAGAACATGGAAGCCGCCATGCGCATGGCCCAGCTTTCGATGGAGAACTCCCAGCGCATCATGGCGCTGCAATCCGAACTGGCGAAAGAGATGTTTCAAAGCGGCCTGGAAAATGCCAAAGCCCTGACCAGTGCGCGCGATCCGCAGACGATGATGCAACTGCGTTCGCAATATGCGCAGGAAACCACCCAGCGCATGGTCGCCGCGGCACAGCAAATCGCCGAGATCAGCAATTCGGCGCGAGCTGAATTTTCCCGCCTGGTCACCGAGCAACTGGCCTCTGGCAGCCACGACATGACCGAGTCCCTGCAGAATTTCATGACCAGTCTGCCGGGTCAAACGCCGAACATGATGGAATCCTTCCAGCAGGCGATTCAAACCGCCAACAAGGCTTTCGAGCAGATCACCCAAGCGTCCACCGCCGCCATGAGCGGTGTCGGAGAGACAGTCAAGAAGGCTTCAGGCGCCAAGCGCAAGTAGTTTTCACGGCGGCAACACCAACGGCTGGCCGCGCGAGCGGTCAGCCGTTTTCGTTTGTTCACTCGGGATTGCGACGGGTATCACGGCACACATCACGTCGGTCGCAAACACCCCGTGTCGAGTTTGGTGCATCAAGCAGACGGGTGTCCTGCTTCACTCCTGTCCGGGCACCCAGCGTTCTGCAGCCTGCTCGTCGCTCTCGCGGGCATCGACCCAACTGCCGCCGGCTGGCGTTTCTTCCTTCTTCCAGAACGGCGCCCGCGTCTTCAGATAGTCCATGATGAACTCGCAGGCGGCAAAGGCTTCACCGCGATGCGCAGACGCAACCGCGACAAAGACAATACGATCGCCCGGCAGCAAGCGGCCAACGCGATGAATCACGCGAACACCAAAGAGATCCCAACGCTCTCGCGCTTCGACAACAATGGCATTCAGCGCCTTTTCAGTCATGCCGGGATAGTGCTCCAGAGTCATCGCTTGCACGACCGGCACGGTCCCGGACCGGGAGCTTTCAGCCGTCTCGCCAATGCCGTCCGCTGGAGATACCGCCCCTGGTTGCTCCGGGGGCACAAGTTTTCCGGCCTGCTTGTCCGCCCGCACCAGACCAACAAAGCTGGCCACTGCCCCGACATCATCGCGCCCGGCTGACAGCGCGGCGATCTCGGCACCTGCATCGAAATCAGCTTCCTGTACCGAGACCGACATCTCAGCCACCCGTCACCGGCGGGAAAAATGCTACCTCGTCACCGGCCTTGATCGCCGTATCGAGCCCGACCATCTGCTGATTGACAGCCACACGCAGGTTCTTCGTTGCCACCAGCACTGACCACGGCTCGCCTCTCGCGGCGAGATGGTTGCGCAGATCGCCGGCACTGACGACATGATGCGGCAATGTCAGCGACTCCGACGACACGCCCAGCGCCTCACGCAGGCTGGCGAAGAAGAGAATTTTCACACTCATGCGTTAACAACCCCGTTTAGCGTGGCGGGTGATCGTCGAGCGCAGCGATCCGACCGGTAGCCCCGCCCCGGGGCGGGGATGGGGGTGGGGGGGCCTTCAATGGGCTTTTCGCGTGTTTCATCTTCGGCGGGTGGCGCTTGGTGCCATGAGCGTTGACTATAGCAGTTCAGAAAACGGCAGAAAACGCACGGTATCGCCTTGCCCGATGGCCTGACCGGGCGGATTGTCGATCAATCCGTCGGCCCATGTGCAGGAGGTCAGCACGCCGGAACTCTGATTGGGAAACAACTCCAGCCCACCTTCGGCATTGATGCGGGCGCGCAGAAACTCGCGACGCGGATCGCCCTTGAAATCGAAATCGGCACGCAGGTTTTGCGCGCGCGGCGTTACCACCGTAGCGCCTTGCGCCTTGAGGATGAAAGGACGCACCAGCATCACGAACGTGACAAAACTCGACACCGGGTTGCCCGGCAGGCCGATGA
>JAIPCS010000133.1 GCA_021738105.1 Sulfuritalea sp. | reverse complement strand
GAACGCGTCGATCACGCCGCGCTCCATGGCGGGCACAATCTCGCCACCCGGCAGCTGAGTAACTTTCATGCCCATTTCCTGCATCAGATCAGCGGGCAGGCCCACGGTGCGGTATTTGAAGCCCTTCAGTTCCGCCGCTGACTTGATCGGTTTCTTGAACCATCCAAGCGGCTGGGTTGGCATCGGCATGGCGAAGAAGCCGACCACGTCAAGCTGAAGTTTTTGCATCAACTCATTGTAGAAAGGCATGCCTTCCTTATGGATCCAGGCCAGATTCTGGGCAGCGTCACAGCCGGTGATCGGGCCGGAGCCGAACATCGAAGCGACCTTGCTCTTGCCGTACCAGTAAACGGCTACCGAGTGGGCACCATCGATGACTCCCTTGGAGGTCGCATCCATCACTTCGAAGGGTTTGACCACCGATCCGGCGACCAGATAATCAACGCGCAGGCGTCCTTCCGCCATTTCGTTGACGCGCTTGACATATTCTTCTGCCATTTCGTTGAAGATGTCTTTGGCACCCCATGCACCTTGCATCTTCAAGACGATGGTCGATGGTTTGACCGCAACGGCCGGAGCTGCAGGAGCCGCTGCCTTGGGAGCTTCAGGAGTCTTGCCGCAGGCGGCCAGCGTTGCGACTGCTGCCGCGCCTCCCGCTGCCCTTAAGAACTTCCGCCGGGTGGATCCTTCATCAATGGTCGATGGTGCAACTTGCTCTTCTTCTTTCATGGTCTTTCTCCTCTTGATTGTTGAACATTAAGGGCTTGCTGCCATTGAAAGGCCAGGGACCCCTGCCCTGTACAAAACATCGATACTGAAACAAACTTTATCGTCTGTGCCTTAGCTACCTCCAGGAATCATGCCGAGCCGATGTGACATCAATTCAGCTAACACGTTAACGGTTTTTGCTGCGAGGTCCGCAGCACGCATCGCAGCAGGTGTCTTCATCATGCTGAGTGCCACCGCGGCGACGGCCTGATTTCCGCTGGCGTCAAAAATGGGTGCGCCATAGCAGAGCATCCCCTCGCGCGCTTCCTCGTCATCGACCGCAAAACCCTTTCTGCGCGCTGTCTCGAGGTTGGGTAGCAGGGATTTCAGAGTAGACAAACTATTTGGCGTCAGGCGCTCGAGCTTTTTCCCTCTGTATTGCTGGCGTATCTGTTCATCGGTCATGGTGCTTAGCAACGCCTTTCCGGTCGCCGTGCAATGTGCAGGCAATCTCATTCCGATACGATAAGTCAATGCGAACGGTTGGCTGCCATTGCGGCAGGCAACATAGACTACATCGGTCCCGTCCATGACTGCAAGCACGGCCGATTCCTCTGGCATCATGTGCAGCGAATCCCATGCACGGCCAAACTCCTGGGTCAGGTCGGTGCGGGACAGGTAGGCGTAGGCCAGATCAACGAGGTGAGTGCCGAGATGATAGGTGCCGTCATCGAATCGCGTCAGCAGGCCGGTTTGCGTCAGGCTCGTGCACAGACTCAACACACTGCTTTTGGGTAGCGCCAGCGTTTTGCTCAATTCCCCAAGTGAAAAGGAATTGCGGGATGTGGCAACAACATCCAGCATGCGTGCGGCTTTCAATACCGACGGGACTACTGCTTTGGGCAACCTGGACTCCTCCATTTCCAGACAACTTGTGACTCAGACTACGCTGTTTTGATGAAGTTCTTCTTGGCGCGCTCTGATGTCCGAATTAAATGCGACGGAAGCTATCATTACACAAGATTCATGTGTATGGATATCGTGCACATATATGAATCATGTCTGCCCATGCCGGCATGCATCAATCGTTCGGGAGTTGTCGATCGCCGGAGTCCGTCGTGTGGGTCAGCGGCAGTTCCCGCTGGCTTGATTCGTTCGAAATCTGGGGCGAGTCATGGGGTGACAGTGCGCCGGCGCGCACGCCGAGCAGTCTCAGCTTCTGATCGAGACTCACCCGTCGCAGGCATTCGCCGGCAGCGCGGCGGATTTGGACCGGATCCGCGGTAGGTGTGACCAGGGAAAGGTCTCTTGTTACCGTGTGGAAATCTTCGAAGCGAAGTTTGATACCGATGGTACGGCCCAGGTAGCCCTTGCGTTGGAGATCAGCTGCAAGCTGGTAACAAAGTTTGGTGAATACTTCGGTCAAGGCCGCGCGATCAAGACGAGGGTGCAGGTCATGCTCGAAAGTGGTTTCCCTGCTGATTGATTTCGGTTCGCTGTGGGTTATCACCGGCCTGTTGTCGATTCCGCGGGCGACTTGGCAAAGCCATGAGGCGTAGCTTCGGCCAAATTCTGCTTGCAGAACCGATGGATCCGCTGCCGCGAGTTGAGCGATTGTCGCAATGCCAAGCGCGGTCAGCTTTTCACCGGCCTTGGGGCCGATCCCGTTGATCTTGCGTACAGGCAACGGCCAGATGCGCCGCGGAATATCGTCGAGCTCGAGCAGCGTAAGTCCGTTGGGCTTTTCAAGGTCCGAGCAGATTTTCGACAGCAGTTTGTTGGGACTGATGCCGATCGAGCAGGAAAGCCCGGTGGACTGCATAACCGCCTGCTTGATGCGGCGGGCCAGAGTCAGCGTATCGTCAGGCAGCTCGCTGAGATCAATGTAGATTTCGTCGATACCACGATCTTCGATCTTTGATGCAACTGCTGCGACGGAAGTCTTGAACAGGCGCGAGTAATGGCGATAGGCATCGAAGTCCACCGGCAGCAAAATGGCGTCCGGAGCCAGGCGTGCCGCTTTCATGATGCCCATGCCGGAAAAAACGCCGAGCGCGCGCGCTTCGTAGGTGGATGTGGTGATTACGCCGCGCCCGACGTAGTCGCGGATACAGGCAAAACGTCGACTGCCGTCCGCCAACTGCTCCGGCTGATGGATACGTCTGCCGCCAATCACCACTGCCTGTCCGCGCAACTCGGGATAGCGCAGGAGTTCGACTGACGCATAAAAGGCGTCCATATCGAGGTGGGCAATGCGGCGGACAGGTGTATTCATCAAGCGCTAAAGATACCGGAAACCGAAAGTGGATTTTCAAGGTGCCGGTTTAGGCTAGGATTACCGTAGTTGGAAACACCCGAATCAACATTTGGACTCCGCCATGATCGATGAAATCCTGTCAGATTTGACGCCCAAGATTGCCGCTCTGCGACGCGATATCCACGCCCACCCTGAGTTGGCATTTGACGAAAACCGTACGGCGGCAAAGGTCGCCGGCTTTCTGGAAGGTCTGGGTCTGGAAGTGCATCGAGGGTTGGCCCGCACCGGTGTCGTGGCCAAACTTTCGCTCGGCAGCGGTAAAAAGTCCATTGGCCTGCGGGCAGACATGGATGCGCTGCCTCTAAAGGAATTGAATACCTTCGAACATCATTCGACTTTCGACGGAAAAATGCATGCCTGCGGGCATGACGGACACACGGCCATGCTGTTGGGGGCGGCGGAGGCCCTGTCGAAATTGCGAAATTTCGACGGTACGGTGTATTTCATTTTTCAGCCGGCAGAAGAGCATGAAGGAGGGGGGCGGGTAATGGTCGAAGAAGGTCTGTTCGATCGCTTTCCCATGGATATGGTTTTCGGTCTGCACAATTGGCCAGGAATGCCGGTGGGCAACTTCGGGGTTACCGAGGGCCCGGTAATGGCGGGCACAGATCGATTTGAAATCGAAATAGCGGGGAAAGGCGGTCACGCGGCCATGCCGCATCAGGGCGTCGACGTCGTACTCGCCGGCAGTGCGCTGGTTCAGGCAGCCCAGTCTTTGGTGTCGCGCAATACCGATCCGCTGGATGCGGCAGTGGTCAGCGTGACGCGTTTCCATGCCGGCCATGCCGATAATGTGCTGCCCGAGACTGCCATCCTCGGTGGCACGGTTCGTACACTCAATGGCACGCTGCAGGATGCCCTTGAAGAGGGGCTGAGGAGGATTTGCAGCGGTATCGAGGTGACTTACCGGGTGAAGATCGATTTACGCTACCAGCGCGGCTATCCCCCTACGATCAATGCACATGAGCCAACAGCAATCGCACGTGAAGTGGCGTGCCAGGTCGCGGGTGACGCCCATGTGATGACACAACTGCCTCCCAGCATGGGAGCTGAGGATTTTGCCTATCTGGCGCAGGTGGTTCCCGCCTGCTATGTCTGGTTGGGAAATGGCCCCGGAGTGGGAGGCTGCATGCTGCATAGCCCTCACTATGATTTCAACGACGAGATCATCGCCAGTGGAATCCGCTACTGGGTGGAGTTGACGCGGCGGACTTTGACCTGAAAACGAAAACGGGCAGCCAGGCTGCCCGTTTCAACTTCTGACCCGACAACGCCGGCTTATTTGACCCGGTTGCGATACTCACCGGTGCGCGTGTCGATCTCGATCTTGTTGCCGATCTCGACAAACAGGGGCACGGGTATTTCAATACCCGTGCTGATCTTGGCGGGCTTCATGACCTTGCCTGAGGTGTCGCCCTTGACGGCGGGCTCGGTGTAGATCACTTCACGTACGACGCTGTTGGGCATTTCAACGGAGATCGCCTTGCCATCGTAGAACACGACTTCAACGGGCATGCCGTCTTCAAGGTAATTGACGGCATCCACCATGTTTTCGCCTTCGACTTCGTACTGATTGTATTCAGCGTCCATGAACACATACATGGGATCGGCGAAGTAGGAGTAGGTGCATTCCTTGCGTTCGGGGACTACCTGGTCAAACTTGTCGTCGGCGCGGTAAACGGATTCCGATGCCGCGCCCGTCAGCAGATTCTTGAACTTGAATTTGACCACGGCTGCGCTACGGCCGCCCTTGTTGTATTCGGCTTTTTGCACGACGAGAGGATCGTTGCCGACCATGACGACGTTGCCGGCGCGGAGTTCCTGAGCGGTTTTCATGTGTGTGCTTTCTGCTGCGAAAAATAAACCGCTTATTTTAGTCGTTCAAGGCAGAACTGTACAAGCCTGCTGGCAAGATCCTGGCGCCTCGCGAGCGTGTTTGTCCATTGCTGCAAAGGCGCGACGAGTTGCGGCAGGGTGTCGGCAAATGCAGGCCAGTCAATCTTCCCCTGGCCATTCCAGGCGTGCCAGAAAGGCCGCAACCGGTCGCCGGCCGGATGAATCGCAAGAAAAGCATCGAGTTTGACCCAGTGGGCATCGTCTTCTTGCGGATAGATCTGCCAGACAAAGGCTTTGCCTGCCCATTGCGCGCGAACGAAGGAGTCCTCGCCACGCACGAAATTAAGATCACAGGCCCACAACAACTCGTCGTAGCGTCTCTGGGAAAGAAATGGCAGAGGTTGAATGCTCAAATTTCCCATGGTTTGTGCGGGTTCCAGATTGCCGGGACGCAATATTCGTAGCGGTCGGTCCGGGCGAGCCCACGTCTTCCAGGCCGGGATCAGATCGGCAAGCACCGGATTTGGATAGCTGAAGAGCGAAACTGTCAATTCGCCGATGGAGCGAGGCGGCAGACCGAACTCGGCGCGGAAGTCAGATTCATTAAACCGCCGGCGCCGTTCGTCATAGTCGGCTTCACGCAGCAAGCCTCCCGTCGCTTCATCGAAGCCGGGGAAGAAGAAATACTTCACCAGGGGCAGGCGAGGATGGGGCGACTTCATGGCGTGACAGCCATGCACCCAGCTTTCGGCAGAGAGGTACTCAAGATTGAGCCAGACAGGAGAACGGCTGCGGACCGCCATGGCCTCCATGTATCTGGGCGGGATGTCACAAGCGAAGGCTTCGATCACGATATCGGCCACGTCGATTGTGCACAGGTTTTCCGGCCAGAGGGTCGGCCATACCCGGACTTCAAGCGGCGCGCCTTCATAATCTGGCGCGAGTTGTCGCAAGGGGCCTGGATCGTCAATCCAAAGTCTGACCTGCCATCCATGTTCCCCTGCCAATTGATGGGCCAGGCGCCAGCAGACCCCGGCATCGCCGTAGTTATCGACAACGGTACAGAAAATGTCGCAGCGAGGTGGGCTGTTCGTCATGGGGAGGCGGTATCCTAGCTCAATGGATCAACTTCTGAACTGTACCGATTGCCCGCGGCTGGCGGATTTTCTGGCGGATGTCCGTGAGCGCCAGCCTGACTATCATGCGCGTCCGGTGTTGCCTTTCGGCGATCCGCAGGCGCGCTTGCTGGTTGTCGGCCTCGCTCCGGGCATGCATGGTGCCAACCGAACCGGACGCCCATTTACCGGCGACTTTGCGGGCATCCTTCTCTATGAAACTCTGCATGCGTTTGGCTTCGGCACGCTGCCGGTTTCCCTGTCGGCCGACGACGAACTGCAACTGAATGATTGCCGTATCAGCAATGCGGTGAAATGTCTGCCTCCGGCGAACAAGCCCGAGCCGTCCGAGATCAAGGCCTGCAACCATTATCTGGCGGAAGAGCTGCGGGCTTCACCGGATGTGCGAATCATTCTCGCACTGGGTCTGGTGGCGCACAAGGCAGTATTGATGGCGCTGGGGCTCAAGCAATCTGCGTTGGCCTTCGCCCATGCGGCCCGTCATGTCCTGCCAGATGGGCGCGTTCTGATCGACAGCTATCATTGCAGCCGTTACAACACGCAAACTCGCCGTCTCACCAGTGCCGACTTTCGGCGCGTTTTCCAGAACATCCGCCAGGAACTTGATGCCAACTGACGCTCAACCTTCAACGACAAGCCTGGATACGCACAACTCCGGCTTCGACTCCAGGGAGTTTCTGGCCAGCCTGACGGAGGCTCCCGGCGTGTATCGCATGCTCGACTCAAATCGTGCGGTGCTCTATGTCGGCAAGGCAAAGAATCTCAAGAAGCGTGTTTCGTCCTATTTTCAGAAAACTGCGCACAGCCCCAGAATCGAGTTGATGCTGCAACAGGTGGCGGCCGTGGAAGTGACCGCGACCCGCTCCGAGGCCGAAGCGCTGATCCTGGAAAACACGCTGATCAAGAAGCTGGCACCGAAATACAACATCTTGTTTCGTGACGACAAGTCCTACCCGTATATCGGACTTTCCGGCGGAGAGTTTCCGCGTCTGTTTTACCATCGTGGCAGTTTCGAAAAGAAGTCACGTTACTTTGGTCCCTTCCCCAACGGACTGGCGGTGCGCGAGAGCATTCAACTGATCCAGAAGACCTTTCTGTTGCGCACCTGTGAAGAGGCGGTCTTTGCGCATCGATCAAGGCCCTGCCTGATGCATCAGATCAAACGGTGCAAGGCGCCTTGTGTGGGGCTGATATCCCAGTCGGACTATTCAGCCGACGTGAAGTTGGCCGAACTGTTCCTGCGTGGACGGCATTCGGAAGTGATCGACAATCTTTCGCAGTTGATGGCCGCTGCCGCAGACTCGCTGAACTTCGAGGAAGCGGCCGATCTGCGTGATCAGATAAAGGCATTGCAGGCCGTGCTGCATCGGCAGTACGTCAGTTCAACGCGGGATGCCGATGTGGACATCATCGCTGCCGTGGTCGATCGCGGGAGCCTGTGCGTCAATTTGGCCATGGTGCGCGGAGGGCTGCATCTGGGCGATCGCGCCTACTTTCCGCAAGCGACTGAAGATGCCGAAGCGGGCGAGGGATTGGCTGCGTTTGTCGCCCAGCACTATGTTGAGCAAGCTGCGCCAGCGCGTGTGATTCTATATCCCTATCCGATCGATGATTTACCCGAGGCGCTAAAAGCGGGCGCGCCGGGCAACGAGATGGAGCGTGCCTGGCTTGAGATGGCGACGACCAATGCACGTCTCGCAGTGACCGCGCGCAGGCAGGCCAGGGCGCGCAGCAGCGGGCGTTTGGCGGCCCTGCAAGAGGCGCTGGAGATGGACGAGCCACCGTTTCGCATTGAATGTTTCGACGTCAGCCATACCATGGGCGAAGGCACCGTGGCTTCCTGCGTGGTCTGTGTCGATGGCGCCATGAAGAAAGGCGACTATCGCCGTTTCAACATTGAAGGCATCACGCCTGGCGACGACTACGCAGCAATGCGCCAGGCCTTGACTCGGCGCTATGAGAAAGTCGCCACCGCTGAGACAGTGGCGCCTGATCTGATTTTGATTGATGGCGGCAAAGGGCAGCATCGGGTGGCGCGGGAGGTGTTCTCCGAACTGGGGCTGGACCATCTGGCCAGCATTGGCGTAGCCAAGGGAGAGGACGGAAAGCCGGGGCTGGAAACGCTCTTCGTTCATGGGCGCAGCGTGCCGCTACAATTGGGCATGGACCATCCCGGCTTTCATTTGATACAGGAAATTCGCGACGAGGCGCATCGTTTTGCCATCGTCGGCCATCGGGCGCGGCGTGCCAAGGCCCGTGGGCGGTCACTGTTGGAGGATGTCGCTGGCGTCGGTCCTGCCAGACGGCGCAAACTTTTGGCGCAGTTTGGTGGTCTCGGCGGGGTGAAAGCAGCGACAATCGAAGACTTGTGTCGTGTCGACGGCATATCGAGGCGTTTGGCAGAAGAAATCCACAAATCATTGAGATGACATGCCGTTGAATATTCCAAACTTGCTGACCTGGGCGCGCATACTTCTCATACCCTTGGTCGTGGGCGTGTTCTACCTGCCGATTTCGGCGGCGGAGCAAAACTTGATAGCTACCGCAGCGTTTCTCGTCGCCGCCATCACCGACTGGATCGATGGCTGGTTGGCGCGCAAGTTGAATCAAACCTCCGCCTTCGGAGCCTTTCTCGATCCGGTGGCAGACAAATTGATGGTTGCCGCAGCGCTGGTCATGCTGGTTGAGTTGAGCCGGGTTGATGCCATGCTGGCTTTTATTATTATCGGGCGCGAAATCGCGATATCAGCCTTGCGTGAATGGATGGCGAACATCGGCGCGGCAAAGAGCGTTGCTGTTTCTCTCATTGGAAAATTGAAGACCATCGCCCAGATGACGGCGATACCGATGCTGCTCTGGCACTCGCCTATCGGGCCAATCGATGTTCATCTTCTCGGTGTATGGTCGCTTTGGGTTGCCGCGCTGTTGACCCTCTGGTCGATGGTCTATTATTTGCAGAAGGCGTGGCCGGAAATCTCGGCCCGCAGTCGTTGACACCTGGAAAGCGGACGCTATAATGCGCGGCTGTTCTGCGGCAGTAGCTCAGTTGGTAGAGCGCAACCTTGCCAAGGTTGAGGTCGAGAGTTCGAGACTCTTCTGCCGCTCCAGAATTCCAAGGGAAAGCGTTTCGGCGCTTTCCCTTTTATG
>JAIPCS010000132.1 GCA_021738105.1 Sulfuritalea sp. | reverse complement strand
AACGTCTAGTTGAGCGTCACCGAGCGAAGCGAGGGAATCGCGCAGCGATGAACGCTCGAACGGTGGGTTGAACGTGGCGGGAACAAGAGTGACCTCCGGGAAAATCAATTCCGGATGATTATGCCGAAAAGGAGTGTAGGCGGGTGGACCGGCGTGGAGGCGGCGGGGACGACGATGGCAAGAGTGCCGAAAATGGCGTGAGTGCCGCCATAAGACCAGGGGGCCGTGGGCGAGGACAGTTGTGCGCCGGCGTTGGGGCGAGGAAGGACCTGACGCGGAAACCAAGCATCAGGGTCGGGAAGCCCGGTAGCGGTGGATGGCATCACGGTGGTGAACGTTGGCGCGGCACGCGCTGAACAAACTGCAAGGGCTGTGCGCAGCGGGGGCAGCACGGCGCAGGCTGGGAATGGGAGGCGAAGCGACGCGGAACGTGATCGGACGAGACTGGGACGAGAGGTCGGGCGAGTTCGCGGGCGGCATGGGCAGCGGGCGCATAGAGGCCATAGCGGCGTAGCGCGTGCTGGCCGGTGACGGGGGTGTGTTCGAGGTAGCGACGCAACCAGGCGTGCGGCGCCAGCACGAGCGTGGTCGGAAGGGCGCCGTGGGCTTGATAGCGGGTGACGATGCGCCGGTCATCGGCAGCGATGAGTTGCGAATCGCGCACGGGGCCGCCGCGCAGGTAGCGGGCGAGATAGAGCAGCACGCCCTCGCCATGGGCATAGCGTTGGCACAACCAGACATGCCAGGACAGACGGCCCAGGCGGTTGAGGAGACTGGTGGCACGCTCAAGGGAGACGTCGGGTGGCAGGCGTAACAGCCCTTCGGCGAGCGAGCACGCCACGGCGGCGAGAAACTTGCCGCGAAACAGCGCGCGGATGACGCGGGCGGGCAGGAAGTGGCTGCGTCGCGAAGTTCGCCACTGGTCCTCGGCAAGTCCGCCGTCGGTGACGAGCGCATGAATGTGAGGATGGAGCGCCATGGAGCGCGACCAGGTATGCACGGCGAGGAGCATGCCGGGGCGGGCACCGAGGTAACGCGGATCGGCGAGCAGTTCGGTGAGTGTCGCGGCGGCGGCATCGAACAACAGGTCGGTCATCAGGGCACGGTTGAAGCGCCACCAGGCGAGCAGGTCGTGGGGCAAGGTGAAGATCACGTGATGGTGCGCGCAGGGAAGCAGGCGGGCCCCCTCCTTCGCCAGCCAGTCGTCGTTAATCTTCCGCGCGCAGCGCGGACATAGTCGGTGTTTGCAGCTATGCCAGACGATGCGTTCGGTCCGGTGGCAGGGGCAGCGTTCCAGGTGGCCGCCCATCTCCGAGCGACCGCAGCGCGCAATCAGCGCGGCCGCGCGGTGCTGGTGCAGCGGCAGTCGATGCTCACGGGCAATGCTGGGGAAGTGCCGGCGAACAATGCCGGCGATGGTGGGCGTCATGCGCATAGCATGGCACGATCTCGACAGCTTCGCATCCCCCGGCGTAGCCGGGCACGTTCAACGTCAAATGGGCAGCAAATTTGCAGGGTTTCGCGGAGGGCTTGCTGCATAACCAGGGAATGACGCCATGAAAAACTCCTTGCAATCCATGTGTTGCGCACTATACTGTGATTATGCACAGTACTAAAAGACTGTCCAAACCCTGCACGCCGGCGGATCGCCCTCCGTTGGCCGCTGTTCGCTTGCTCGATCAGGTTCGGGAGCGCATCCGCTACAAGCACTACAGCATACGGACTGAGTCAAGTTATGTCCAATGGATTCGTCGTTTCATCCGCTTCAATGGCATGCGTCATCCTCGTGACATGGGCGCGCCGGAGGTGACGGCCTTTCTTTCGTGGCTGGCGGCAGAACGCGAGGTGGCGCCCTCGACACACAAGCAGGCTCTGTCGGCGATCCTGTTTTTGTACCGCGAGGTTCTGGAGTCCAGCCTGCCCTGGATGGACGAGATGCTGCGGCCCAAGGCGCGGCAACGGGTACCTGTGGTGTTGTCCGAGGCGGAAATGGCGCGGTTGCTGGCGTCGCTCGAAGGAACGATGGCGGTGCTGGGTCGATTGATCTACGGAACGGGTCTGCGGTTGATGGAGGCGCTGCGTCTCCGGGTCAAGGACGTGGATTTCGATCGGCGCGAAATCATTGTGCGCGAGGGCAAGGGCGGCAAGGATCGACGGGTGATGTTGCCGGCGGCGCTGGCCGAGCCTCTGCGCCTGCAGATCGCGCATGCCCGGGCCTTGTGGGAGCACGACTGCGTGGCCGGTCGGCCGGGGGTCGAGATGCCGGATGCCCTGGCGCGCAAGTGGCCGCAGGCTTCTGTGTCATGGCCCTGGTTCTGGGTCTGGCCCGCGCCGGAGCTTTCCGTCGATCCGCGCAGCCACATCGAACGCCGCCATCACCTGTTCGAACAGCGGCTGCAACGTGCGATCCGTGATGCGACTTTTCTGGCGGGAATCCGCAAGCCGGTGACGGTGCACACCCTGCGGCATTCCTTTGCCACTCATCTGCTCGAGGCCGGTTACGATATCCGTACCATACAAGAGCTGCTCGGCCATGCCGATGTATCCACCACCATGATCTACACCCATGTGCTGAACAAGGGTGGGCGAGGAGTGGTCAGTCCCATCGACAGAATGGGACTGGCGTGAAGCACTGCTTCACGAACGAGGAGCGGGCGAGCTGTGCAAAGCGAGCCCCGGACCGAGGAGTGCTCAGTCCCATCGACAGAGTGGGGCTGGCGTTATCTTGACAAGCGCGGTAGGTTAAATACACTGTATGTATGATTCGATTTGAGTGGGATTCTGCCAAGGCGGCGGCAAACCTCAGGAAGCATTCGGTTGCTTTCGAGGAAGCGCAGTCGGTTTTCTACGATGAATTCGCTGTCCAGTTCTTCGATGAAGCGCATACCGTGAATGAGGAGCGTTTTCTGTTGCTCGGCATGAGTGTCGGTGCGCGATTGCTGCTGGTTTGCCATTGCGAACGTGAAGCCGGAAACATGATTCGAATCATTTCAGCACGCAATGCCACCTCACGCGAAAGCGCTTTTTATGGAAGCGAGAAACCATGAAGAACGAATACGATCTGTCCCGGATGAAATCGCGCCGGAATCCCTACGCCTCCAAACTCAAAAAGCCCGTCACGATGCGTTTGTCTGAAGATGTCGTCGCCTATTTCAAGGGCATGGCGGCGGAGGCCGGGGTGCCTTACCAGACGCTCATCAATCTTTACCTGCGCGACTGCGTTACCCAGCATCGTCAAGTACAGATCGACTGGCCCGCGAAGTAAGCCCGGCGTCGGCACATGAGATTCCCGTACCTGCTTGCACCCCGCTAATTGATGCCGCCCTGGCTCGCCGCGCTGTTTACCCGGCGCATGATGATCTGCGTGTTCACCGGCTTTTCGTCCGGTCTGCCGCTGTATCTGCTGCTGAACCTCGTCCCGGCCTGGTTGCGTTCGGAAGGGGTCGATCTGAAGACCATCGGCCTGTTTGCGCTGATCCAGTTTCCCTACACCTGGAAGTTTCTCTGGTCGCCGCTGCTCGATCATTACGTGCCTCCGCTGGGTCGGCGTCGAGGCTGGATGCTGATCACCCAGATCGGGCTGCTGGTTTCCATTGCTTCGCTGGGCCTGTTCGCGCCGGGCAGCGAAATCGTTCCCATTCTTTGGTTAACTGTGGGCATCGCGTTTCTTTCCGGCACACAGGACATCGCGCTTGATGCCTACCGCCGCGAGATACTGACCGAGGCCGAGTTGGGCCTGGGCAACTCGGTACATGTCAATGCCTATCGTATCGCCGGGCTGGTGCCGGGCTCGCTCTCGCTGATCCTGGCCGACCGCCTGCCCTGGCTCCAGGTATTTGTCATTACAGCGCTGTTCAT
Organism: Sulfuritalea sp.; assembly: GCA_021738105.1. Next base: position 5,460 of record JAIPCS010000132.1, on the reverse strand, counting down.
GCTGCCGGGCATGGCGCTGGCGCTGTTTGCACGCGAGCCGGCGGTGGAGGGCACACCCAAGACCCTGCGCGAGGCCGTGACCGAACCCTTTCATGAATTCATCAACCGCGCCGGGCTGAAGGCGGCGCTGATGATTCTGGCGTTTATTTTTCTTTACAAGCTGGGCGACTCGATGTCCACGGCGCTGGCGACGCCGTTTTATCTGGACATGGGCTTTGCCAAATCCCAGATCGGCATCGTGGCGAAGAACGCCGGGCTCTGGCCGGCGGTATTTGGCGGCATGCTCGGCGGGCTATGGATGGTGCAACTCGGCATCAATCGCGCACTGTGGCTGTTCGGCGTGGTGCAACTGGTGTCGATTTTCGGCTTTGCCTGGTTGGCGTGGCTGGGCCCTAACGAGACAGTGGGCGCGGCCGAACTGACACAGTTGGCGTTGGTGATCGGTTTTGAGGCACTGGGCGTGGGTCTGGGCACGGCGGCCTTTGTCGCGTTCATCGCGCGCTCGACCCACCCCTTGTATACAGCGACGCAGCTTGCCTTGTTTACCAGTCTGGCAGCCGTGCCGCGCACTTTTGTCAATGCCACGACCGGCTATCTGGTCGAGGCCATGGGCTGGCTGCCCTTCTTCCTGATGTGCGCATTGCTGGCGGTGCCCGGCATGTTGTTGCTGTTCATCGTGGCACCGTGGAACGAGAGGTCGGCGCATAAACTTTCCTGAGGCTTGTCCGGAGGATCGTCCGGATGGCATCCGTTGATCCGCAATGGAATGACCGGGTAAAGCCGGCAAGTGGCGCTTTTCTTGCGCACACGTCTTGAGATCATTCGATGAATTTCTGGCGTGATCAATCTGCCGGATTGTCACGCGGCTGTTCCGGTCTCTCATGCCAACGGATTGGCGTGGTGTCAAAACAACAGCCATCGATTTTCCTCAAATAGTTTGAGGCTTCATTCAACTTTTCGGCAACAGCGACGTTATATCCTTTGAAGCGTGCGGTTTCACAACGGAGGCCGAAATGTTAACGGTAATGGACATGAGTACAGGCAATCTCATCGAGGATGAATTCGGAGCATTCGAGGACGAAGTCCTGAATGCCGAGTGGACCCCTGCCAGCCCCGAGCTCCAGCTTGGTCTGCAGCAAGTTCAGCAGCGCGCGACGACAGCGAAAGAAGTCGACGCCGAGGCATTTCTCGCCGCGATGTATCGCAACCAACGGTGAGCATCGGTCCTATCCGCTGACGCCAGTTGGTATCATCGAGCGCTTTCCCTGACGGAAGCGCTCGATGAGTCCCATTGCCACGCCCGCTGCTGCGGGCTTCTTTTCTTCCGAGTTATCCCCCACGATGTCCTCCGATGCGCCATCTGCTGCGCCCGCCGTGAAGTCTTCCCCGGCAATGTCCACCGCGCCTCCGCCGGCTCTGGCGCAATCGCACCGCGAGGATTTCCGTCAATTTCTCGCCATTCCGACGCGTTGGATGGACAACGACGTCTATGGCCACGTTAATAACGTTGTCTATTACAGCTACTTTGATACCGTCATCAACGAGTACCTGATTCGCGAAGGCGGTCTGGACATTCATGAAGGCGGTGTGATCGGCTATTGCGTCGAGTCGCAGTGTCGTTATCTGGCGCCGTTGGCGTTTCCCGAAATCATCGATGCCGGCCTGCGTGTGGCGCATCTGGGCAATTCGTCGGTGCGCTATGAAATCGCGCTGTTTCGCCAGGGCGAGCACACGCCCGCCGCCACCGGCTACTTTGTTCATGTGTTCGTGGCGCGGGAAGATACCAAGCCCACGGCCATCCCGACGCCCATTCGCGCTTGCCTCGAAGCCTTGCGCGGCTGAAGCAACTCGCAACGCGGGCCGCAAGGCTTGCGTTCGAGATGTCCGGAACTATCCGGCAGCCCGCCAGCGCACAAGGCTGGGACCCAGCGCCTGCACTACCACTGCTTCACCGGGCACGACCTTAATGCGTTCGCCCGCTTCCAGAAAATAGTCGCTGCTGTCGCCTGCCCGAGTCAGCCAGAGGTGTCCCGATACGCATTCCAGGATCATCGGGCGATCCGGCAGCTCAACAAACTGGTCTTTGAGCAAGCTTTGATCGGCATGTGCTGCACGGGTTTCATACATTCCTTTAAGGAATTGTGTAGCATGCGGTGAAGCGGCTTGCCTGTTCCAGACCTGCATTAGAAATCTGCGGTTGTGGCGTGCCAGGCAAGCGATCGATGAAGTGGATAGGGCTTGTGTGCTCATGATTCAGCTTCCTTGTTGGGTGGCGACAGGCGTAGTATTCATTTTTGCGATGCGGTCGACCAACGATTTCGCGGCACGATACGGATGAGTAAAAGGAATGCGTAAAGACAGCCTGCCACCGCTCGAAGCCTTGCGCGCATTTGATGCCGCCGCGCGACACCTGAGCTTTACCCGCGCGGCTGAAGAGCTGTTCGTCACGCAGTCGGCGGTAAGCAAGCAGGTGATTGCCCTGGAGTCGGCGCTGGCGACACGGCTGTTTGTGCGCAAGACCCGGGCGCTGGCGCTGACCCCTGCCGGCGAGCGTCTGCTGCGTGCCAGTGCGGCCGCCTTCACCGAATTACGCGCAGCGGTGGTGGAGCTGCGCGGCGGCGACGAGCCGACGGTGATGCTGGCGACCACGCAAACCTTTGCCAGTTTCTGGCTGATCCCGCGTCTGGCGGATTTTCGCCGCATCCATCCCGGTATTGACATTCGCATATCGGCGGATTCGCGGCTGGTCGATCTGGAGCGTGGGCGCTTCGATGTCGCCTTGCGCTACCTGCAGGACCATGAAGCGCCGGCCACCGCGCTGCGTCTGTTCGGCGAAACCATGCTGCCGGTGGCGAGCCCGGCCTATCTCAAACGCTCAAAAAAGCCCTTGGCCAAACCGGCCGATCTGGCCCACCATATTCTGCTGCTGTACGAAGACGAAGAGTTGCGCCGGCCGTATCAGTCGTGGTCAGGCTGGCTTGAAATGGCCGGAGTGGCCAACCTGCGGCCGGCCGGCAGCGTCAGCTTCAACCAGAATGAGGCCGCCATGCGCGCCGCACTCGATGGACAGGGTGTGGCGCTGGCCACGCTGGCGCTGGTGGCCAACCTGCTGCAGCAAGGCCACCTGGTCGCACCTCTGCCGCAGCGGTTTTCGAATCCCCGTTCCTATTACCTGCTGCTGCCGCAAAGGGAGACGAGCAATCCCGCCGTCGCCGCTTTCCGCCAATGGCTCGCGGGTCAGATCAGCGCGCAGGACTGAGGACAGCACACACAAAAGAACAGACAAGTTCCGGTAGTTCCATGGACCGCTGTTGCTTCCGAGGCGTCAAACTGGCTGCGACCCGGTGGCGTGTGCCGGGCTCAAGCCGGACGCTGCGGCGCCGTTAAACGGGTAGAGGAGGACGTTGCCATGTCTCAGACCGAAATCCGACTTCCGCTGGCTGATGTGAAAGAGATCTACCGTGTTGCCGACATCGATCGAGCCATGGACGATACGCCGTCGGGACGCAATGAAGCACTGTCCGCGATCTACGAAAAAATGAGAAAGCTCGGCGGTGAGCGCTTCCTGATCAAGCCTTCATGCACCGATGCGCTCGACAGCCTCTATGACGACTGTCCGAATTTTTGCGAAGTCATCGACGATCTGAAAAAGTATCTGGCCTTGGCGGTGTCCGGCAACGAGCCGATGAACTTCACGCCCATTCTGCTGCTGGGCGAGCCCGGCATCGGCAAGACGCATTTCGCCAAATGCCTGTCCGAATCCCTCGGCACCGGTTTCGAGTTTGTGCCCATGAGTTCGCTCACTGCGGGCTGGATACTTTCCGGAGCATCAAGTCAGTGGAACAATGCCAAGCCGGGCAAGGTGGCAGCCGCGCTGATCCACGGCGATTACGCCAATCCGCTGATGGTGCTGGACGAAGTGGACAAGGCCGGCGGCGATTCGCGTTACGACCCGATGGGGCCGCTCTATGGCTTGCTCGAGCGCGATACGGCGAAAAAATTCAAGGATGAGTTTGTCGAAGTGGATATCGACGCCAGCCATGTTATGTGGGTATCGACGGCCAACGACGAACGCACTCTGTCCGAGCCCATCCTCAATCGCATGAATGTGTACACCGTGCCGCGGCCGAATGCCGAGCAGGCTTATGGCATCGCCTGTCGTCTGTATGCGGAAATTCTTGCCGATCACAGTTGGGGCTTCTCGCCCGAACCGCCCGAGGACGTGATGGAGGCGCTGTCCGGACTGCCACCTCGCGACATGAAGAAGCGCCTGATGGCGGCCTTCGGCAACGCCAAGCTGGCAGGGCGGGACGAACTGCAAATGCAGGATCTCGACAGTGCGCGTCTGCCGCGCGGAAAGACGCGCATCGGCTTTTGAGCGCGCCGCGCGCCGGCTCTTTTTCACCGGCGTTTGCGATGGTCTCCCAAAGCGTCGACAATAGGGTCACGCGGTTGACGATCGCTGCCGGCGGATGGTCGCCGATTGTGCGCTCGCCGCTGTGTCAATTCCCACACCTATCAAGGATGGTTTCATGAAGTCGACTTTGTTTTTTCTGGCCTTGCTGTGCGGGGCGGTATTTCCGGCCCTGGCCGACACCGTCAATTGTCCCGATCTGAGCAGCGCGGTGCAGGTAGGCACCTGTCCCGCCGAAGAAGAACTGAGATTCACCTTTCTCGGCTATTGCAGCGACAACGCCAAGGCCTATCGGGGCGAGACCGATGTCTGCACCGACTATCAGCGCTATCGCAAACTCAAGAACGTCGCCTTGTGGGAATCCGCCGACGGTGTGTTCAGTGCCTATGTGTCCTGTGATCTGCCGAAGGATGCGCTCAAGCGTGTCAGAGTGTCCGCTATCAAGCTTTCAAGCAAGCGCAAGCTGACGCAACTGGTGTGCAGTTATGGAGACGATGTGAACTTCAGCTTCCGCACCCGTGCGCAATGTTCGCTGGAGTCCGCCGCCGCCTGTGCCACCGATCCGGCCGCGTGCAAAGCCGAGTGCAAGTGAAGGGTCGGTCATGAGTGGTGATGAAAAGTCGTCCAGCCCGGATTACGCTGTTCCGTCCTCGTCGCCGACCGCCGAGGCAAGCACGGTCTGCCTTCGATGCGGCACACGGGGTCCCGTCGGTGACGACGGTTTCTGCGACACATGCGAAAAGGCGCTGGAGCAGGCCTGCCTCTGAGCGAGTCGGCCGCCCGACTGGCCACCGTAGAGCACGAAGCCGCGCCACCGCGCAGAAGCCGGCACGCGCGGCGGAGAGGAATTCCGGGATCGAGTACTCCCGCCATCCCTAGGTCCGCGTCGTGTTGCCGCTCAGCTGCGCTAAGTACCGGGTACCCGGCCAGGCGCTACTTCTTCGCGCGGCTAGGCGTTGCCACCTTGATCTGGTAAATGCCGTGGCAGGCGTTGCACTTTTGCAGCATTTCACTCACCTGGGATACCGTGTGCTTGGTATCGCCCA
>JAIPCS010000131.1 GCA_021738105.1 Sulfuritalea sp. | reverse complement strand
GAGGCTGGACGGCGAGCACGGGAGCCGCCGGCATTTCGGGGCCCGATCCTGAAACGCCAAGCCAAGCTATCGCACCCGCCACAACAAGCGCCATGATTGAGATGAGCCACCACCACAGCGGGGATTGGCGCGACTCCCGTCGTGCCACCATCGGGGTCACCGCTGCGGGCAAGACCGCGCGCTCGCCATCACCGGCGCGGCGGGCATCGAGATCCCGCAGCATCTTGTTAACTAGGCTCATCGAGCCTTCCTGCCTCTGTCATCCGGTCCGACCGAGAAACGCGACACGAGTGATGCATCGCGCGCCCTCAGGGAATCGCTATCGTCAATTGAGCGCAAGGTGAGACTCACCAGCAATGCCACCAAGGCAAGGATGGCAAGCCTTCGGTATCGCGGCCCGCCAGAGTGACGTGGGCGCGGCTTACCCGGGTCTTGCCTTCTCCATAGGCAAGCAGCAAGGACTTGTGAGCCAGGATATTGATCAGGCGTGGCGTACCGGACGACAAGCGAAACAACAATCGCGTACTCGTCGGCGGAAACAGGTTGCCATCCTGATGGCCCGCCACACGCAGCCGGTGAGCCAGATAGTGGCCGGCTTCTTCGCGTCTCAATCCGGGCATGCGGTAGTGAAACATGATGCGCTGGCGCAACTGACGTACTGCGGGATCCGCCAGCTTCACATCGAGTTCCGGCTGACCGAACATCACCACTTGCAACAGCTTGCGTTTTTCGGTTTCCAGATTGGATAACAGACGTAACGCTTCAAGGCTTTCCAACGGCATCGATTGTGCCTCGTCGATGCAGATCACCACCCGCTTGCCTTGAGCGGCCATATCGAGCAAATGTTGATTGAACTCCTTCAGCAGATGAAACTGGTGGTCCAGTTCCTTGAGCTTCAGCCCCAGTTCCTCGGCAATTGCCATGAGCAGAACGCTCGGTTCCAGCATCGGATTGGGCAGATAGGCGACCACCTGCTCGTCGGCCAGCGTCGCCAGAAATCGTCGGCACAGCAGCGTCTTGCCGGTTCCCACTTCACCAGTGATCTTGATGAAGCCTTCACCCGTATTCAGCCCAACCAGCAGCGTGTTGAGCGCCTCCTGATGTGCGTCGGCCGAATAGATGAAGCTGGTATCCGGCGTAATGCCGAAGGGTAGTTCCCGAAGTCCGAAGTGTTTGAGGTACATCCTGCGCTAAACCGTCCTACTTCGCCGGACGGGTGGTTTGATACGCGTTCACCCGCTCCTGAACCGTCTTGATGTCATCCACCCATGCGTTGTCGCTTTCGATCAACGTGGGCTTGATCAGAATTACCAGTTCCCGTTTGCTCATGGAGGAGCCCCGTTGTCCGAACGCCTTCGCAATAAAACCGGTTGCACCGGGAAGTTGCGAGCGGTCCGAGGATTGCTCCTGACGCATCAGCCCGCCGATGGCCACGATGTTGCCGTCCTGGACGCGGACGATGCTGTCAGTCTCGTTGATGCTGCTGGCAGCCAACGGCAGGATGTAGGTGCCGAGCGAACCCAGATTGATGGTTTTTTCCTTTTCAACCACAGTACTGACCGCCGGATGCACATGCAGAATGATGTTGCCGTCCTCGTCGATCTGCGGCGTAACGTCGAGCGATATCCCCGAGAAATACGGCTGCAATGTCACGCTCGGTGACGATACCGAACCCGTGGTCGTGGTGGTGGTCGAGGACGTGACGTTGGTCACGAACAATTCATCGGTGCCCACTTTGAGAACTGCCTTTTGATTGTTGAGCGTGGCAATGCGCGGCGAAGACAGCACCGAAACGCTACCCTGGGTTTCGAGGAAATTCAGCAGCGCGGCAAAATTGGATGTCTGGAAAGCCAGACCGATGAAGCCCTTGCCCAGCACCGAGGCGGCAATCGAACCCAATTGCCCCGGTGTCACCGACAGCGTGGGTGTCGCTGCGGTTCCAACAATTTGGGCACTCCCCGCTCCTCCCTTGATTGTCGCGCCCGGTTGCGCAACACCGATACCGGAACGGCCGAAAGAACTGGAATTGAAGGCTCCCCAGTTGATGCCCGCCTGGAAACCCTGCGACAGCGTCACATCAATAATCTTGGCCTCGAGCATGACTTGCCGTTCAGCAATGAGCTGGGTGGCCTTGAGATATTTCTCGACATTGCGCAACTCGTTGGGCAAGGCGCGAACCAGCACTACGCCCGATGACGGGTTGACCACCACGCTGCGACCCTCGGCGTTACCGACAATGGATGTCAGCGCGCGACTCAGGTCGCCCCAGAAGTCATTTTCGGTGGTCATGCTGACATGACTGGTGTCGCTGCCGCCCGACGGTGTCGCCGACCCGGCGCCGGCGGGAACGTTTTGTCCGGTGGCCGACGTTGTTGTCGAGCCGCTACTGGCCGCGCTTGCGCCCGTTGTCAGAGAACTGCCGGTGACCCGCAACTGACTGCTGCCTTGACGTCGGCTCGACAGATAGTTGATACGGAAAACGCGGGACTTGACGGTATTGGGCTCGATGAAAATCCGCTTGCCCTGCAAACGATACTCGTAGCCATACAGGTCGCGTATGGTTTCCAGCGCTTCCATCAGGGTGACGTCCTTGAGATTCACTGTCAGGTTGCCGCTGACGTCGGGCGGCAGCAGCATGCTGTAGCGGGTGCCGGAAACCAGGGCCATGAATACCTGGGTGGCCGGAGCATTCACCACCGAAAGATCGAATCGCGGCTCGACAACCGCCGTATCCACCACGCGCGACGCCAGCGGCGGTATCAGCGATGCATCGGTAACGGCCATATCTGCCGCCTTGCGTTCGGTGGCCGACTTCAGCAATACATCGTTGATGTGGCCCATGACTTCGCCATCGACGCGCGGCGGCACAGCACATCCGGCCAAGCCCAGTGCGAGCAACGACACTATCCATCGCGTATGGATTCTGTAGTTCATTTATTTCCAATCTCTGTATCGACCCGCTTGCCTGCGGATTTCTTGTTTGTCGATATTTTTTCTATCGCGGGTATGACCTTGATGAATTCGTTCCCGGTCGCACTTTTGAGCACAATTTCACTTTCGGTAATCCTGATCACTCGCTTGTCGCCAATCATTTCACCGACGGCAACGTACTGACCATTGATCACCGCCGCCGACTTGCCTCCCGGCCTCAGTATGACGGTTTGCACCCCGCTATCCACAGGCACAGAAACACGGCCTTTCGGTCCCGGCATCAGCCAGTCATCAGGCGGGCGCGTCGGATCCGGTACCTGCGCCAGCACCGATCCGGAACCGGCAAGAACCATGAGCAACCGACTGATATGTGTATAAGTCATCATACGATCAACCAGTTTCTGTCCAGACTGAGGGTGTAGACCCGCAGCACAACACTATTCCGTGGATACTGGTCGACAGTGAAATTGACGCTGTTCCACATCAGACGTTGCGGCATGCGCTCAAGTTCCGCCAGATAATTCAACAACTCGTTGTAACTCCCGGCCAGCCGGATTTCGATGCCGTGCTGATAGATGCCCTCCATAGGGGCTGGTGTGGAGCCAGCCTGATGGGTGGTGTCTGCCGCAAGTGCGGCGCCGACCCGTGTTACTGGCAAGGTCTTGAGTCCCAATAGCTCAATGGTGCGATTCTTTGCCAGCAGGCCTTCCAGAAACGCCTGCATGCGGGCCGGTGGCACCATGCCTTCTTCAAATTGAACCAGACGTCCGCTGACATCTGCAAGTTGCTTTTTTGCCTGTTCCAGACGCGTCCGGTTGCCGGCATCGGGATCGGCGTTTTGTAACTTCAGCATGGCAAGCTGCGATTGCAGTTGCGTCGCTTCGGTACGCGCCACCGATTCCACGCGACTGGCGGTGCGCGCCTTGGCCAGTGACGGATCGACCGCGAAACTGAAGATCAGGAAGCCACCACCGATCAGGGCCGCACCTGCCACGATCGAGCGCTCGCGGCGCGTCAATGCAGCGAATCGCCCCGACATCTGCGTCCATTTGGCGAGCAGGGCATTCACCGCGCCGGCTCCTTTGCTTCAACCATTTTCGGCATCAGAACGAAATCAATGGCCTTTGCTGAGAAAGTCGGCGCTGGCGAGACGGCGGCTCCCGCCTCCGCAGGTCTGACTGCTGGAGCCGACGTAGACCGATCCATGGTCAAGGCAGCAAAACTGCGGCCCTGGAAGGCTTTCTCTTCGCCCAGCCGGCGAATGTACTCAGGCAAGGCGGCGGCCTCCAGCATGCGTCCGCGAATTTCCATGTCGGCGCCGCCGGAACCAAAGGTGAAGCCCGTCAGCCACAAGCCTTGCGGTACCTGTCGGGCAAGGCCGCGGAAGAATTCAGCAAAGCCGCCGGTACTGCCGATTTCGCCACTTTCCAGCAGGCGGGCAATTTCAGTTCTGCGACGCAATTGCTCCTCGGCACGCTCCAGTTCAGCGATCAATCGCGGGCTCGGCGTGCGGGTTTTAGCCGCCTGGGTCGCAACGACGATCTGATCCTTGATCGTTTTCAATTGCGTCTCGGCCACGCTTGCTCTGGCCCGACGTTCATTCGCATCACGCCAGGCCCAGCCACCCGCGATCGCCAGCAGCAGATACAGCACCGAGGCTGAAAGCACGACATTACCCAGCGTCAGCAGGTCGCGTTCTTTGAGAAAGCGGGGGTGGTATAGATTGATCTGGGCGCTCATGCGTTCGCAGTCTCGTCGCGCAAAGCCGCGCCAAGCGCGCGCAGACTCTGGAATTGACGCAAGGGATCAAGCAATGCCGGCACCGCTTCGATGTCGAGCACATCCGAAATTTCCAGCGCGCTGACCGCAACAGTCAGATTTGCCGCCAGATAGGCGACAAAACCATCGACGCCGGGAATCGGCGCCACCAGCAACTTAGCCAGGGAAACCGAGCTGTTGGTGCGATCAAAATTGTCCAGCGATCGCTGCACATCCAGCGCGATACGTTCGAACATTGACTCGCGGCGCTCGGTGTCGGCCGAGACCAACTGACGCGCCGTGATTTCGACATGACGCACCACCAGCAGTTCGCCATTCAAGGTGAAGGTGAGCAAACCCTCGTCTTCGTCGAAGATCAGCGTTGCCAGCGCCCGGCCTTCCTCCTCGTACAAGGCGGCCAGATTGCGTTGCGAGATCTCCGGCAAATCAATGGCTGCCAGCGGCACTTTGGCCGACTGAAAAGCCTGCACCAAAGGCCCGATCACCGACTCGGGTGAGATGGCTGCAAACACTTGGGCGGTGCGCCCATCGGCCGGTATTGGCAGCAAATCGATTGCCGCATTGTCTACCGGAAAATCAACCTGATCCTTGATTTTCCAGCGCACGGATTCACGCGCATCGTCGGCGCCGCCCTCCACAGCATCTGTCTGAATCAACTGATAGGTTCCGTGAGCGAGAAGTGCAGTGCAGCGATAGCGATCCAGTTGCATCGGCTTGCGCAGAGCAATCAAGGTCGCTGCATCATCCGCCGCCTTCTCCACCGAGTCAGCCAACAGGACCACAGGCTTGCTTCCTGTCTCGCGGCGCAGATTGACGAAGTCAACCCGGCCCTCCCGCATTGCTACGGACAGCCAGCCTGACTCGGTCTTTGGTTTGAGAAATCTCGACACTGGACGCTCTTTACCCATTTTTCTTTCGACTATACCCACCGAAAGCAATGCGGCAATGGTCGATTTCAAGGGGAAAGCGCATGTAGATCTCACCATATGGCGCGAATCTTCAGGGTATCGAGTCCGCGATGGCGAACCGTACCGCGCCGGCATTGCATCAAGCGCAAATCGCGTCTGCGCTATTTCTGTGAACCAAACCGCAAAAGTGGTTTGATTTCAGGATATTGCTCCGCTTCTTTAGCGAATTCATCCATCGTCAGCTTGCTTTGCGCCGGATACGCCCGCAAAACCATCACCGCGAGCTTTTTTGCCTCTTCATCGCGCCCCGCAATGGCTAGGTGCATGGCACACCGTGCGACCAATGATCTAGCTGGTGAAAAATGAATGCCGCGCGTACAAAGGTCCGCTCTATCCTGTGCCAGCCGCTTGTTTGGTTCAGCCAATATATTGAACGCCAATAACACCCAGGGGGATAGCAGGGATTCTCGGTGTAGCTTGAGCAAGCGATCCATTGAAATTCGCCAGGCTTGTTCGCGATCTACATGGGCTGCCAATGGATAGTTGGAAGCAGCCTCCATTTTGGAGTAGTCAGCGCGGAGGTTGACCAATATTGAAATCCCCGCCAGCGCAACAAAAACCAAATAGATTGCGGCTCGACGGCCCTCTACAATTATTGGTTTCCTAACATCTGTAGCGCCCAGCAACAATGCGGTGGGCCCAAGGAAATAGCTGTACCACAGTGGATACTCAAGTAGGGAATGCACCGCGCCGATACCAAGAATAGACGCGCACCAGATATGCTCCAGCCGCCACCTTTGCTGGAGAAACTGTTTGGCCCAGAATGCCAACATCAATATCACAGCCACCGCGACTGGCGCGCCGAACTCAGCCAGAAATTGCAAAACGAAGTTGTGCGCGTGTACCCCAACCATAAGTTGTTCGCCCCCAGACTGCCGGGAAGCTGCCACAAAAGTCCCCCATGAGTAGTTTCCTACTCCCTGCCCTATCCACGGCTGCTCAACAAAAGCATCCCACGCTGCTCTTCCAAGGGCAATTCTCACACTAGGCCCTGATACCAAGTCAAACAGTCGGGCGCCTGACATAGACGAACCACCGGGATTGGTTGAAATGAAGTCGACATTGGCTATTGAAGGCCCACCAAACCAAGACCAGAACTCACGCGCATGCGGCGTTACCCATGTGCCGAAATAGCTCAAACCAATAAGTACCGGCAGTAGTAGAGACGCGTCGCTCCACAATTTGTCTGCTGAACTCTGTGGTTCTCTATAATGCGCCCATGCCAACGCAGCCAGTATTACAAGTGGATAAAGGAACACACTGCGCGAACCGCTCAGCAGAGTGCCAGAACCAATAAATACAGTGAGCAACCAGAGCATTCCCTGTGAAAAACGCCCTTGTCCGTACAAATAGAATATCGAAGCAATTCCAAGCCAAGAATAGTGTGCATGATGATTCGGTTGACCGAGATTCGCGACAATTGCTCCTCCAGGAAATGAAGCCATCCACGACACATGAGGAGCAAATCCTAGCCACTGCGCAAAGGTGGTTGCGGCACTAATCGACGCCCCGACTGCAATGGCCAATGCCAGAACATCAGCGAGGCGCGCAATGCCAATCTCTTTGGCGCAGTATCGCCCTAATATCATTAGCAAACTGGCCCAAAGCAAGTATGCCGAATATAGCAACCCTGATTGATAGAAAAAAATACGTCCGAGCAAAGATTGCAAAAACATTGCTGCAACTAGTATTGCAGGAACCAGGATAACTTTTGGAAGTTCCAATGAAGCATGCGATTCATTGGAACGAAGAAGAAGCATACAAGCTACTGCGGCGAATCCAAGTACGCCAGCCCACCATTCACCCCAAAAACTTGTGAGAGGCTCGGTATGAATTGGAAAAAGAAATGGCCCGCTTACCATCAAGGCAAGCAGGCCAAGGCCTAGCAATATGCCAAACGAACCTAGACGCGAAGCCAGTTCAGGCTCACTACACTATTTTTTGTATTCAATTTTCGATCGATCAACTATCGCAGGGAACTGTTACAGCGCTGGTTTTTGTAGCGCCAGATTCCGTGCAAGAGATCGTACATGTTCCAGCGCCACTGCTGCATGTTCCTGCTGTTATCGAACTGCATTCTGTAGGCGCCGCCCCGCCCTGAAGCACAGCAGCATTGCATGAAGTCCCTATGGCCACCGACGTTCCAGCAATCTTGTTCTGTGCGTACAAAATTGACGCACCAGACGCAACAGCACCAGCGACACCATCCGCTTTTGCCTGAACAGCATCCGCCGACAGATCCACAAATTTCGGCAATGCAGTTGCCGCCAAAATGCCGAGAATCACAATCACGACAACCAACTCAATGAGTGTAAAGCCCTTTTGTAATTTCATATCCATCTCCTTTCAAACATTCGAATCTCCCTACTACTCTAGTTATAGAGTAGTCCTAACAGCCCGAAGTTACCACTGAAATTACCGGTGCGACTATCGCGGTGCCGCTCAGTGTGGCTTCCTTGTACGTGATCCGGCAGTTGGGCAGTGTGCCGCCGGCCACATCGTAAGTCCGAGTGTTTCCCGTGCCGCCGGCCGTCAGGCCGTCCGCGGTAAGGTCAATCGCCGCTGCAGCTTCAACGCCGGCAGCCGTGGCGGCCGGGTAGCGATTGACGATATCTATCATCAAGCCATCCATATTCACCTTGGGTGGCACAGACGCACAATTGGTCGCCGTCGCGCTGGGCGCCGTTCCAGCTACATCAAGTTCACAGCGTGACCGGGCCAGCGCCACCGCCGAACGGATCGATCCGTAAATCGCATTGGCCTTGGCCACCCGTGCGTCGCGCTGGGCATCGATCAAGCGCGGCAAGGCCACGGCAGCAAGAATGCCGATGATGGTAATCACGATTACCAATTCAATAAGCGTAAAGCCGCGTGCATCCGAAAATGCGCGGCTGTTTTTCATGGGCATGCAAAAATCCCGGGCGACAACAGGTAAAAAATATCAGGGTTGTTGATTGTCATAGGGTGGATTACCAATGGAAGTTGCGTCTAGTTTAGCCTTACCAGACGGATACCTACCGTCTTTCCGGAGGGATCCAGCTTGGCCTCATAGCGCCAGCGCAGGACTTCGGCACCGCCAAAGGCGGACGGTATGCGGGGAAGGTAGCTCAATTCACGACGACCCGGGTCATACGCCCACTGCCCCGCAGTGTCCGCCGTCAAGCCTTCGTTGAAGCGACGCGGACGCTCGCCGAGCAGATCAATCGGGTTGACTTGCGCAACCTCGGCGATCCGATACTCTTCGCCGCGCATGATGTGTTCTCCAACTGCCACCTGAATACCGGCCCTGATATGACGCACCGTAAGATCGACCTCGATTCTTTCCAGATCCGCCTCGACAGCATTCAGACGCGTCAGCAGCATAGCCGCGAGAACGCCGAGAATTATCACCACAACAACAAATTCGAGCTTGCTGGCGCCGCGCTGGAACTTCATCTCACTTCTTCATGGTCACTTTGCCCAGATCCCACAAGGGCAGGAAGATCCCGAGGGCGAGGATCAGAACCATGATGCCCAGCGAAACAATCAATATGGGTTCTATCTGCTGAGCCAGCGTTTTCAGCTCGTACTCGACTTCGCTCTGATACATGTCGGCGACTTCCTTCATCATGTCGTCGAGCGCGCCGGATTCTTCGCCGACGGCGATCATTTGCAGCACGACCGGTGTAAACACGCCGGCAGCGATGGAAGTGCGCAAAATGCTTTCGCCCCGCTCGACTCCGTCTCGCATCTTTTCGACCTTGTCGGAGATGTAGGCGTTGTCGACTGTTTCGGCGACGTTGGTCAGCGCCTGAATG
>JAIPCS010000130.1 GCA_021738105.1 Sulfuritalea sp. | reverse complement strand
TCGCCGGATGCACGCGCTGATGCTGAGCGATGTCTACTTTCCGCCCATCAACGGCGTGTCTACCTCGATCCAGACTTTCCGCAACGACCTGGCACATCTCGGCCTGCGCGTCACGGTAGTGGCACCCGAGTACCCGGGGACCGACAACGAAGCGGATGCCGCAGCCGACATCGTTCGCCTGCCTTCGCGCGCCGTGCCGCTGGATCCGGAAGACCGCTTGATGCACTGGCGGCATCTGGCGCAACTTGATCGCCGTCTCGCCAGCGCCGAGTTTGACCTGATCCATGTGCAAACCCCCTTCGCCGCCCACTACGCCGGCCTGCGCCTGGCGCGTGCCCGCGGCATACCCTGCATCGCCACCTACCACACGCATTTCGAAGAATATCTGTTCCACTACATTCGCTTCCTGCCGCGCAGCCTGATGCGCGGCGCGGCGCGCTGGCTGGCGCAACATCAGTGCAATGCGCTCGACGCGGTGGTCGTCCCCTCGCAACCGATGGCCGCTACCCTGCGCGATTACGGCGTCAAGACGCCGATACACGTAATCGCCACCGGTTTGCCCGAAAGCCAGTTCGCGCCGGGTGATGGCAAACGATTTCGCCAGACCTGGCACATCTCACCGGAACGCAAGCTCGCGCTGTTCGTCGGTCGCGTGGCCTTCGAAAAGAATATCGGCTTCCTGATCGACATGCTGTCGCTCGCGCTTCACCGCCAGCCGCAACTGATGCTGGTGATCGCCGGCGAGGGCCCGGCGCTGCCGGGATTGAGGCGCCAGGTCAGCGCCGCGCGTCTGGAAGAACATGTCCGCTTCGTCGGTTATTTGCCACGCGAAAGCGGCTTGCGCGACTGCTATGCCGCCGCCGATGTATTCACCTTTGCCTCGCTGACCGAAACCCAGGGCCTGGTGCTGCTCGAAGCGATGGCGATCGGACTGCCGGTTCTGGCCATCCCGGCGCTGGGCGCAGCCGAAATCATTCTGCCCCGGCGCGGCGCGGTGGCCGCCGCCGACACGCCCGAAGCCTTCGCCGCACAGCTCGCGGCGCTGCTGGAGCGCCCCGCCATACTAGCCACCCTGGCCGTTGAGGCGGTGGCTTTCGCCCGCGAGTGGGATGCCGCGACCCAGGGTGCCCGCCTGGCCAAGTTGTATCGGGACGTATCGCGAGTCCCGGCCGCTGTCCCCGCAAATCGCGCATTGAGTGTGGCGACCAGCCGATGAACGGCGAACCGATTGTCGAAGAGAGCCCGTTCAAGGGCGCGACCGGTTTGCGCCGCATCTGGAATGCCTTCGGTTATTCCCTGTCCGGCCTGCGCGCGGCCTATATCAACGAAGACGCCTTCCGCCAAGAATGCTGGCTTGCGGCGGTGCTGATACCTGTCGCACTGGTTGTTCCCGTACCGGGGACCGCCCGCGCAATGATGATCGGCAGCGTGTTGCTGGTGCTCATCGTCGAGCTGCTCAATTCGGCGATCGAAGCCGCCGTTGACCGCATTTCTCTGGATCGGCATCGGCTCTCCAAGCGTGCCAAGGATATCGGCAGCGCCGCCGTGCTGATCGCCCTGCTCAATGTTCTGGGCACCTGGTCGCTGGTACTGATTTCATGAGTGCGACATGAAAGCCCTGCTCCATATCGCGGTTATCACGGAAACCTATCCGCCGGAGGTCAATGGCGTTGCCATGACGTTGGGGCGCATGGTTCAAGGTCTGCTCGCACGCGGCCATCGTGTCAGCCTGACGCGTCCGCGCCAGCCAACTGATGCCGCACAGTCTGTTTCACCGGGACACGTGACCACACTGGTGCGCGGCCTGCCGATCCCCGGCTATGCCGGACTCAGATTCGGCCTGCCGGCAACGCGTCTGTTCCGCCGGCAGTGGGGTGCCGACCGGCCTGACGTGGTGCAGGTCGTCACCGAAGGACCACTTGGCGCTTCAGCCATCACGGCCGCCCGGCAACTGGGTATTCCGGTGGTTTCCGAATTTCACACCAACTTCCACGCCTACAGTCGGCACTACGGCTTCGGCTGGTTTGAAGGTTTGGTTGCCGCTCACTTGCGGCGCCTGCATAACCGGGGGCGAATGACTTTGGTACCGTCGCGCGAGCTCGGTAATCAACTTCAACGCTGCGGTTATCACGGCGTGCGAGTAGTTGCCCGAGGCGTTGATACGGCCTTGTTCAATCCGAACCAGCGCAGTGCGACACTGCGCATGCAGTGGAATGTCGGCGAACACGATCTGGTGGTTGCCTATGTCGGCCGCCTGGCACCGGAGAAAAACCTGCCGCTGCTGCTCTCTACTTTTGCCGCGATTCGCCGCCACGCACCGGAAGCACGTTTGGTGCTGGTCGGTGACGGTCCGGCGCGCCGCCGACTGGAACAGCAGCATCCCGATTGCATCTTCGCCGGCATGCGCCACGGCGAGGACCTTGCCGCGCACTACGCTTCCGCAGATTTGTTCCTGTTTCCGAGCCTGACTGAAACCTATGGCAACGTCACCCTGGAAGCTCTGGCCAGCGGCCTGCCGGTGGTGGCCTACCGCATGGCCGCGGCAGCCGAACTGATTCGCCACGGCGAGAACGGCATGCTGGCCGATCCCGGTGCCAGTGATCAGTTCGAGCGCGCCGCGCTTGACCTCGTCACACGCCCCGACGCTCTGAAAAAAACTGCCGAAGCGGCCCCGACGAGCGTTGCCGCACTCGACTGGGAACAGATTCACGACCGCCTGGTCGCAGCCCTGCACGACGCCATCACCCGGCCCGCGGTGCCTGCGTTAAAGGATTCCAATTTGCACTTTCTGCAACCCTAGAGCACACCGATGCACGTCCGCTCCATTTTCATTTCCGATATCCATCTGGGTACACGCGGTTGCCAGGCCGAACGACTGCTCGATTTCCTCAAAGAGTATGAAAGCGACAACCTGTTCCTGATCGGCGACATCATCGATTTCTGGGCGATGAACCGTGGCATCCACTGGACCCCGGCGCAGAACACCGTGGTGCAAAAAATTCTGCGCCGTGCCCGCCACGGGCAACGTGTGATGCTGATTCCCGGCAACCACGACGAGGCCATGCGCGAATACGACGGCGTGTCTTTCGGCGATATCGAGGTCAGGCTCGAACACACCCACGTTACCGCCGATGGTCGCCGCTATCTGCTGGTGCACGGCGACGAGTTCGACCAGGTGACGCGCTATCACCGCTGGCTGGCGGTCATCGGTGATGTCGGCTACAACCTCCTGGTGCGCCTGAACGCCACCCTCTCGCGACTGCGCCGCCTGCTGCGCCGGCCCGGTTACTGGTCGCTGGCGGGCTTCGCCAAGAACCGCGTCAAGCACGCCATCTCCTTCATTTTCGATTTCGAGGACTCACTGGTCCGCGCGGTTCGCGAACGTAATCTGGACGGCGTGATCTGTGGCCACATTCACAGTGCGGCCCTGCGTCCGGCCGGCGATGTCGTCTATGTCAATTGCGGCGACTGGGTCGATAGCTGCACCGGCATCGTCGAGCACCACGACGGCCGGCTGGAGCTGGTCCGCGCCTGGCAGCCGCTCGTCGTGGCTGCTGAAGCGCCCACCACCGCCGTGTCGCCGGCGCCAGCGCGGTGCGTCCCGGTGGGAACTTTTGACGAAATTCCGGCGGCGGTGGGCGCCTGTAACAATCGCGTAATACGCGCGCAATAAGCTCGACGACTTCGCCGCCATGACCCGGCAGCACGTTTCTGCCGACATCCATTCCATGATTCAGCAGGTCGCCCTGAAACTGGCCGTTGCCGAAGATCGTCATGCCGCGCTGTCGCGCCATCCCGCGCTGCTCGCGGCGGCGTCGCGCGAGCAGCATCAACTGGTCAGCATTTACTACGATACCGGCCGCATGGCGCTGTGCCGCGCCGGCATCCTGTTGCGATTGCGCCGGCACGAAGCCTCCTGGCAACAGACCGTCAAGCGTCAGGATGGCTCGCAGAGCGGACTGACGCGCCGGCCCGAGTGGCATGCGCCCTATCTCAATCATTTCGATTTTTCGGGCATCGATGACACTGAGTTGCGCGAATTCCTGCAACGAGACAAGGTTTCTGGCCGCCTTGCCTCGATATTCGAAACCAATTTTCGCCGCACGGTCTGGGAAGTACCGATTGACGCCGGCACACTCCTGCGGGTGAAACTCGATCGCGGCTGGATCGCCGCCAACGGCCGCCGCGAGGGCATCTCTGAAATTGAAGTGGAACTGGTCACCGGCCATATCGACAGCCTGTACTCGTTTGCCCTGGAACTGGCGCAGCGTGAAGCCCTGCCACAACTTCTGCTGTCCAAGGCCAGCCGCGGTTACCGCCTGTTCCGCAACACGCCACAAACGCCGGTAAAGGCCGGCACCGTGTCGATCGACGCGATGGCGTCACCGCTGGCGGCCTTCCGCCTGATCGCACTGAACTGCCTGTCGCATCTGCAGCTCAACCATGACGGAGCCGCGCATGGCGACGATCCCGAATACGTGCATCAGATGCGCGTCGCCACGCGACGCCTGCGTGCGGCGCTGCGAATGTTTCGTCCCGTGCTGCCGGAAGGATTCGAGGAACGGCTGACGCCGCCGATGCGCGAGCTGATGCGCTCCCTGGGCGAGGCACGCGACCTGGACGTGCTGATATCGGAAATCATCGCCCCGGTGATGAAGGCCCTGCCTGACGAACCCCGCCTGGCCGATCTGGCTGGTGCCGTTACCAACCGCCTGTACGAGGCGCGCGCCGGTATCCGGAACATGCTGCGCCGGCCGGCCCATGGCCAGTTTCTGCTTACCGCGGACAGCCTTTTGCAGCAGGCGCCCTTCATCAACCCGGCATCCGCCCCACCCATCAACTCACAAATCGCCCGAGACGATACGCCTCCATTGCTGGTGTTTGCCGACCGGCGTCTGCGTCGCCTGCAAAAGCGCGTGCTCGAACTTGCCGATGCCGCGCGCGTCGAATACCCGCCCTCGCTCCATGAGCTGCGCATCGGCATCAAGCGCCTGCGCTATGCCATCGAATTTTTCGGGCCGATGATTCCGGGCAAGGCGGGCCCCGCCGTGATACGGCGCCTGGCCGGCTTGCAGGACGAACTGGGCCAGCTCAACGACCTGGCCAATGCCGGTACCTTGCTGATGCTTTGCGCCGGGCGCGAGGTGCAACTGCGCGAAGCGGTAACGCTGGTCGGCGGCTGGCACGGCCAGCGTCACGCCACCCTGCTCGGCGACATTCCGGACAAGCTGAAGCGAATTCGCGGCATCAAACTGCCGCGGCTTGGCTGAGACGGCAAGCCGCCTGCTCCGCATTGCCGCAGGAATCGGTCTGAATATTCTTTGTTGAGCCGGCCGCGGCAGGGTCATGAAACTGCAACAAGCCGGTCACAATCGATCACTAGACTCCGTACCGCTTCCCGAATTCGGGCGGCAGCAGCATTCAGTGACCGACCACGTGGTGTCATTGTCGGCAGCTCAAACCAAATCACGTTCTGGAGAAATGAAATATGCAAAAGAAATTTGTTGCACTGGCCATCGCTGGACTTGCATCCGGCGGTGTGCTAGCCCAATCGAATGTCAGCATTTACGGTGTAATCGATACTGGCATGGAGTCCAAGACCGTATCGAGCCATCCGACAGCGGCCAGCAACATGACCCGTACCAATGTCATCGGTGGCCAGTTCATTTCCAATCGTCTCGGCTTCAAGGGATCGGAAGATCTGGGCGGTGGCATGAAGGCCAACTTTGTCATTGAAACGGCGATTTCCACCGACGCGCCGGCAGCAAGCACACTGGGAGATCGCGCGATGACCATCGGCCTGTCCGGAAGCTTCGGCCAAGTCAATCTGGGTCGCCAATACACGCCGATGTTTCACGTAGTTTCTGCGGCGGACGCGTTCAACTATGCCGGTTCCGCCGCGACCGGTTCCGCCTCTGCCGCCAGTATCATCGGTGCCAACACTACTAGTCGCCAGTCCAACTCCATCCGTTGGGACAGCCCCAAATGGAGCGGCGTCACGGCCGCCGTACTGTGGACCGCCGGTACCGAGGGGACCACGACTGCAACCAACACATTTGGCGCCGGCTGGGGCTGGAACCTGCGCTACGCCAATGGCCCGCTGACTCTGGGTTATGCCTATGATCGCGCCAGTCCTACCGCGGCGTCTGGCGGCGATACCGACAGGAATGCGGTTTCCGGTTCCTACAATTTCGGTCCTGCCACACTGCTGGGTGGCTACATCACGAACAAAGTCGGCCGCGCCAGCACGGTCAGCAATGCGGTAACGTATCTGGGCGTTCGTGTTCCTGTCAGCACCGCGGGCATGGTTCGTGTGCAGTGGGGCCAGATGAACGACAAGCTGGCCGCCAATGCCGACCAGCAATTCTGGTCACTGGGTTACTCCCACAGCCTGTCCAAACGCACGACTGCATATATGCAATATGGCAATTTTGACAACAAGGTCAATACCGCTGTGGGCGACTGGAGAAACTTGCAGGCCGGCATCAACCACAAATTCTGATGGGTAGTGCAGCCGCTTGACGGAGTCGCCGCAGTCGAGGCCTGTTCAATTCAAACTGCAATGTTTGCGGCAATCTCCGTCAGCATCCGGAACGGCCGCCCTCAGGCGGCCGTTTTGGGTATCCGCAATGTCGAACCCCTTTTTCAGGCTTGATACATAATAATTCAGAAATCCGAGGTATCGCGATCAAGCCAGCGGCGCACCTGTTCTATTACCCATGCGCCATCATCGAGCGGGAGGTCGTGTCCGGCGGAAGGATGGACGGCCAGCGGAACATCCCACTGCCACGCCAGCCGTTGCGAGCAGCCAGCGTCCACCAGAGTATCGGCGGTACCCGCCAGCAGCAGCATCCTCTCCAGCGGCCGTTGCCGGGGTGCCCGGTAACGGGCCGCCGCCAGCAGCTGGCGCAAGCCGTTGCGTCGCGATACGGGGTTTTCGGCCCGCCATTGCACCCAGCGTTCGATCACCTGCACCGGATTCGACTGCAGCCGCGTCGTCATTGCCAGAATCGCAGTCTCGATCTGGCGACCGCTCGCGGGCAAGCCGAACAGGCGCAACAGGCGCGGGTAGTTGGCCGGCAGCAAACGCCGATAGAAAGGGCTAACGGGCCGCAGACTGGTGTTGATCAATACGGTTGCATCGATATCGCCCGGGTGGCGTTGCGCCCAGGCGACGGCAACCATGGCCCCGAGCGACATCGCCAGCACATGGCAAGGCCGCCTGACAGGCCGTCGGGCCAGCTCGACGTGACACCAGTCGGCCATGGCTTCTACGCTGCGCGGGCTTTCCATTGAATTGAGGCAGCCGTTGCCCGGAAAATCGAGGCAGACCGTCGACGCCCCGTCGAATGCATCCGCCAGCCTTCGGGGAAACTCTCCCCAATGACGCGATTCACGCGTCAGTCCGCGCAGCAGAACCCAGGTGCTCATGGTGCCGACTCTTGGTACCAGCGATGCATGGCACTGTGCAGATGCCTGGCGCGCTGTTCACCAAGCGGCAGCCAGAGCGCATGGCCGCTCGCGGCACGGGTCATGAAGTCGAGCCACGACAAATGGCGCCTAAGCACCCTTTGGCGTCGATGCTCGATCAATGGATTGAATATGCCGTGGCGCGAAAAGAGCTGGCGCGGATTTTTCTTGACCCAGAGCCAGGAACCCATTTCGAGCGTCAGTGGTAGAAAGATGCGTTCGCCATCTTCCAAGGCACGCAGATAGAGGTAATCCCACAAGTCGCCGTGCGCCAGGTATTGCCGGCTCTGCGGTTCGAATAGGTAGCGATGGTGGCTGTGCGTCTGATCGAGTATTTCCATCAGCGCGTGCATTTCCGCAAGGTGGGGAATCGGCATCACGGTATGGGCATGGGGAAACCAGATCCGATCGCTGACGCCGAAGCCGGAATGGCAATCGATGGCTATGCTGAAGCGGTGGCTGAGCAATTCCGCCTCGACGATCCGGCATAGGGCCTCGGTCTCGGCCTCGACGGGTCCGCTTTCAGGGCCGCGGTACCAAGGCAGGCGCGGCCCGAATCGATGGCCGCCGATCAGGAAGGGAACTTTGCCGTTCGATTCGAGCGGCGCGTTGCGCATCAGGTCGATGCCGTTCGGATTGGCGCGGGTGCGTCGCCACATGCCGCCAGGATTGACGGCCGGCACGAAAACCAGACGCAGATTTTCCATCTGGCGATGCAGGGTCGTGTCCCAGCGCAAGCGGTTGACGATACTCTGCAAAAATGCGATCGCCACTTGGGCGCCGATCGCCTCCAGGCCATGGACGCCGCCAAATACGCCGATGGCCGGAGCATCGACGGACGGATTGCCGATCGCGATGGCACGTACCGGCAACCGCCGCGTGCCGCAGTCGATTTCGCACAGGGTGCTGACTTCCAGGCGCGAACCACCCGCCGCGATCACGCGTTCAAGCTCATCAAGTTCGAAAATGCCGGTGTGTTCCATCGCGACTGTCCTGACTCACGCCAAACGCATGCCGGCAAGAGGATAGCGCATGCGGTGACGGAATATTTCTCGTGCAGGGAGCATTTTGTGAGATGTCGCGGGTTTGTCATCCGAATGAAAACTCCCTGAAACACTGTCCCGCTATCCTTTGCATCCTCCCACCCTGCGAGGGAAGCCATCATGAAATCCCTGATCGTTCAACTTTTCTGCAACATCGACCGTCTTTTCGATGACCCGTAGATGATGATCGGGCTGATCGAAGACTTCTGAAGGCAAATCCATCTTCCTGCCACGCCCTTTCCACCGGCTTTTCTGATGCGACGCTCAATCACCCGTCCCGCGCTGGCCCTCGGCAGCACGCTGCTCTGGGGGATGATCGAGTTGCTGGCCCTGTTGCGCTCGCGCTGGCGCGGGCCCGGTCGCCGCCATGGCGGCTAGATACCCGGCGACCCTGTCGGCGTTGGGCGCGGCAACCAGAAAGGCAAGGACACCATGAACACTTACCGCCAGGGAGACGAGGCCAGCGCCGTCGCCAATCCGCACATTCTCATGCTGCGGGACTTGATGCAGAGTCGCGGCCTGCATGCGGTGTATCAGCCCATCCTCGACATCCGCCAGGAGTGCTATTTCGCGTGCGAAGCACTGATACGCGGACCGCAAGGCTCGACGCTGCATTCGCCGGCGCAACTGTTCGCGGCCGCGGCCGCCGGGCAATACACGCACGAACTCGAATGGCTCGCAATGGAAACCGCCATCCTGCAATTCGCCGAGCAAAATTGTGTACTGCGGCTCTTCGTCAACATGAGTCTTGGCTGCCTGCACGCCAGCCGCAAGC
The DNA here is from genome assembly GCA_021738105.1 of Sulfuritalea sp. The sequence goes on along the minus strand of JAIPCS010000130.1, from coordinate 270 downwards.
GCCTCGTGGCAGTACGCCAGGACCTGCTGCGACTCGGCGTGCCACCGTCACGGATCGTCATCGAACTGACGAAAAGCGGATCAGTGATCGCTTTCTCCAATCTGCAGGATGCGCTCCAGGAATTTCGCCAGATCGGCATGCAGATCGCCATGGATGACATGGGTGAGGGATTTTCCAATCTGCGCATGTGGTCGGAGGTGCGCCCGGAGTTCGTCAAGATCGACCGCCACTTCGTTTCCGGCATCGACACCGATCCGCTCAAGCTGCATT
>JAIPCS010000129.1 GCA_021738105.1 Sulfuritalea sp. | reverse complement strand
TGGGTCACCGCCATTCCCTCGTAACCACAGGGGTTTATCGCGTCATAGGGTGCCAAATCCATATCAACATTGAGCGAAACCCCGTGATAGCTGCAGCCGTGTTTGATGCGCAGACCCAGCGCGGCAATCTTGGCCTTGCCGACATACACGCCCGGTGCGCCTTCGAGCCGTTCCGCATTGATGCCGTAGCTCGCGAGCAAGTCGATTACCGCCTGCTCGATGCGCCGCACCAGCTCGCGCACCATGATTCCGCGTCGACGCAAATCGATCAACAGGTAGACCACGACCTGGCCGGGACCGTGATACGTGATCTGGCCGCCACGGTCGATCTGCACCACGGGAATGCCGATGTCCTGGAGCAGGTGCTCCGGCTTGCCCGAAAGGCCTTGTGTAAACACCGGTGGATGTTCGCAAACCCACAGCTCGTCGGCTGTGTCGTCGCCGCGTGTCGCGGTAAATTCCTGCATGGCGGCGAAAGTCTCCGGATAGTCGGCCCGGCCCAATCGCCTGACGATCACAGCACGACCTTTACCATGGGATGCGCGGTAAGTTCACGATACAAGTTGTCAAGCTGCAACTGGGAAACGGCCCGTACGGTGCATGTCACCGAGAGATACTTGCCGGCGCTAGAAGGGCGCATCTCGACCGTCGCGGCATCGAAATCAGGGGCGTGCCTGATAACAACTTCGATGATGGCCTGGACAAATCCTTCTGTTGTTGCACCCATGATCTTCAGCGGAAAATCACAGGGAAATTCAAGCAGCGTCTCTTGCGTCATGCCCGCATGACCGTCGCCTTGAATTCCTGATACCAGTCGTACATCCGGGCGAACAACGGGCCCGGTATCCCCGTGTCACCATCCGCTACGGCGAGGAGAGCGTTCTTTGCTCGACCGCCTTGTAGCGCAGTTGCTTCACCAGCGCCGACTTTCTTTCCGTCGAGCGTGACAATGGGCAGCACTTCCTTGGTCGATGAACACATCCACAACTCGTCGGCGGCACGGGTTTCGGCCTCCGAGATATCGCGCACTTCATAAGGCAGGCCGTGTTGTGCGGCAAGCTCGAGGACAATGTCGTAGGTGATGCCCGGCAACATCAGGTGATTCTTGATCGGTGCCAGCAGTACGCCATTCTGGATGACGAAAATCGACGACGCGGAACCTTCGGTCAGAAATCCGTCACGAAACAGTACGGTTTCAGCACAGCCGGCCGACACGGCAAGCTGGCGCAGCAGACAATTGGCCAATAGCGAAGTGGTCTTGAGTTCGCAGTGCAGCCAGCGAATATCGGCGGCCGATACCGCAGCGATGCCTTGTTCGCGCAGCTTCGCGGGTGAAGTGAGCAAAGGCTCCGCCAGCAGCAGCACGGTCGGTGTAATCACCTGAGGAAAGGCATGATTGCGCACCGCCATCGGCCCGCGCGTAACCTGAACATAAATCGACTGGTCTTCCCATTCGGCTTCACGCGTGAGCTGGGTGACAAAGCCGACCCATTCCTCCATGCCGTAGGGATTGGCCAACTGTATGCCATCCAGGCTTTTTTGCAGGCGTGCCAGATGCTGCTCGAGGCGGAACGCGCGGCGCGAATAAACCGGGATCACTTCATAAACGCCGTCGCCAAACAGAAAGCCGCGATCCATCACCGAAACCCTGGCTTCCTGCGCCGGCAGCCATTCACCGTTGAGAAAGACCTTGGCCGTCATTGGAAGTACAGCCTCAGGCTGTCCCAGGCACGGCCGAAGAATCCCGCCACGGCGACTTCGGTCTGGGCCACGACGGGATATTCTCCCCATGGCTGATCGCCCACCGTCAGCGTCAGGGTACCGACCACACTGCCCGCCGCGACAGGCGCGATCAGGGGTTGCCGGCTGACAAGTTTCGCATTGATTTTCCCAGCCATGCCGCGCGGAACGGAAACAACAAAATCTTCGGTAAAACCGGCGCCCACCAGATTCTGCGCGCCCTTGAACACCTTAAGTTGGGACACGGCCTGACCTTTGTCGTAGAGTTTCACGGCTTCAAACGCGGTGAAACCCCAGTTCAGCAAATTCAGTGAATCACGCGCACGTGCGGCATCGGAATCGGTGCCCAGCACCACCGAGATCAGTCGGCGCGGGCTGCGTTTGGAGGTGGCGATCAGGCAGTAGCCGGCCGCACTGGAGTGACCCGTTTTGAGCCCGTCGACCGTGGGATCGGCCCACAGCAAACGATTGCGATTGTGCTGACGAATGCCGTTGTAGGTGTATTCCTTGATGGCATGCAATGCGTGGGTTTCCGGGTGATCACGCATCAAGTTGGCGGCGAGGTGCGCCAAATCACGCGCCGTTGAATAGTGGCTTGGCGTCGGTCCCTCAAAATAGCCGCTGGCATTCAGAAAATGTGTATCTTTCAGCCCCATGCGCTGCGCGGTGCGATTCATCATGCCGGCAAAAACATCTTCGGTTCCGCCGATGGCCTCCGCCAGCGCCACGGAGGCATCGTTGCCGGATTGAATCACCATGCCTTTGAACAAATCGTCGACAGATACCAACTTATCGACCGGAATGAAACTGCGGGAACCCAGGGTGCGCCAGGCACGCTCTGAAACCTTGACGGGTGTTTGCAAAGTGAGCGTCTTCTGTGCCAGCGCTTCGGCAACCAGGTAGGTTGTCATCACTTTGGTCAGTGAGGCGGGCTCCACCCGAGTGTCCGCTTCGTGGGAAGCCAGCACCTGTCCGGTGGCGTAATCCATCAGAAGCCAGGCACGCGCGCTGATCGCCGGCGGGGAAACGGGCTGGGCGTAACTTGCTGCCAGGGGCAGCAACGCAAGAAGCAAGACAACAAATCGCATCGTGAAACCGTTTTCGAGAGTGAAGTCCGATTATAGTCGGCCCGCTCGAAGCCCTAGCGTTGCACCCGGATCGGTGTCATGCCGAGACTCTCGCGCACACGGACGCCCGCCTGTTCTGCGGAGGCGACATCAAGCCATGGCCCGAGCTGGACACGAAATATTTTTCCTGAAGACTGGATTACGAGTTTTTGCGCGAGATCGCCCAGTTCGCGGGCCAAACGTTCGCGCAGCGCCTCTGCGTTGCCGCGACTGCCAAAAGCACCCAGCTGAAGAAAATGGCCACCGGCATTTTCCACGTTGGGCACTACCGGATCCGGATCGGCCGCGATGATTTTCTTGATCGGGTCGTCTGCAACAGTCGATGTCGGCGAAGCAACGAGCGACTGCCCTGGCAAGAGACTTTCCACCTCGACCACAGTGCTGCCCTGTCCGATGTAACCGAGCTTGTAAGCCGCTGTCCAGGAAAGGTCGATCAACCGGTCGGCATGAAACGGGCCGCGATCATTCACCCTGACCACCACCGATTTGCTGTTGGCCGGATTGGTGACCCGAACATAAGACGGGATCGGTAGCGTCGGATGAGCCGCCGTCATGCCGTACATGTCGTAGAGCTCGCCGCTCGAGGTCTTCTGTCCATGAAACTTGCGGCCATACCAGCTGCCGATGCCGCGTGCCTTGTAGGGAAGGATCTCGCGACTTGGCACGTAGCTACGCCCCAACACCGTGTACGGTTTGTTGGCGAAACGGTGCAGCGGTTCCTTACGCGGCGTCGCATCGGGAATTGCGTCAATATCTGCCGGCTCGAGATCTCCCGGACCGTCATCCTGGTAGAAGCCGCCGCTGTACTTGATGTCCGACGGCTTCATTTTGCTCTCGCCCTTGAAAGTCGGCGCTGGCGATACGGCTCCCGGATCGGCGCGGTCCATCACCGGACGCGGCGCCTGCGTGCCGCAGGCCACAAGCAAACCGGGAATAATCAGCAAGGATAGACGTCGCAAAAAAGAGTACCTATTAGTCACCATGGGCGCGGAGAGCACAGCGAAAGACGCAGGGGGCTTTTTCTCTGTGTTCACCGTGGCTAAACCGGTCCTGACGTTCATTTCTGTACCAGCATACGATTGCTGTGAATTGCCATGAGTATTCCTATCCCGCTGAACAAGGTCACCAAAGCGGTACCGCCGTAGCTGACGAGCGGCAGCGGCACACCCACCACCGGCAGAATGCCTGAGACCATGCCCATGTTGACGAATGCGTAGGTAAAGAAAATCATCGTCACTGCGCCCGCCAACAAACGGGAAAACAGGGTAGCGGCATTGGCAGCGATCATCAGACCACGCCCGATCAACAGTGCATACAGTGTCAAGAGCAGCATATTGCCAAGCAGCCCGAACTCCTCGGAGAACACAGCGAAGATAAAGTCGGTATGTCGCTCCGGAATGAATTCCAGTTGTGCTTGCGTACCTTCCCGCCAGCCCTTTCCAAAAATACCACCGGAGCCGATGGCAATGGTCGATTGGATAATATGAAACCCCTTGCCGAGAGGGTCTTTTTCCGGATCTAAGAGTGTGAGGATGCGGTTTTTCTGGTAGTCATGCAGCAGGGTCCAGGCCAACGGCGCTGCAGCCAGTGCCGATACGGCCAAGCCGATCATGATCTTCCAGGACAGCCCGGCAAAGAAAATCACATAAAAACCGGCCGCAAGAACCAGAATCGACGTACCAAGATCCGGCTGGCGCGCGATCAGTCCCACTGGCAGCAGCAGCAGACAGGCTGCAATGCCGTAATCACGCAAACGTGGCATCGCTTCACGTTTCTGGAAGAACCAGGCAAGCAACAATGGCATGGCGATTTTCATCAGCTCCGAAGGTTGTGCGCGCATGAAACCCAGATTCAGCCAGCGTCGAGCACCCTTGGAAACGTCTCCGAACAACGCGACGGCGATCAGCAGCAACACGCCGACAATGTAGACCGGTACCGCCAGATGCATCAGTCGCTGGGGTGGGATTTGGGCGACAGCACGCATCACCACCAACGCAACCGCCACATTCGTCAGTTGCGTACCGAGCCGTTCGGGAGACGCGCTGCCCATCATTCCGATCGCCAGGAGTACCAGCAGTCCGGCGATCATCATCAGAGGCATGTCAATCGGCGCCATCAGGCGTCGCACAAAACTCCGAATGCCGAAAGTGATTCCGCGATTCACTCCCGCTCCTGTTCAACAGCGGCTTCATCAATCGGCGCCGGGGCATCGGGCCGTTTGCCGAGCAGGTAGTAGTCAAGCACCTGGCGCGCAATCGGAGCGGCGGCCTGTGCGCCGAAGCCTCCGTTTTCAACCACGATGGCCAGCGCAATGCTCGGCGCTTCTGCCGGGGCAAAGGCGATGAACAACGCATGATCGCGCAACTCCTTCTTGACCGCGTCCTCCTTGTATTCCGACCCCTTCAGCGAGTACACCTGGGCGGTGCCGGTCTTGCCGGCGGAGACGTATTCCGCGCCGGCAAAGGCGCGTGCCCCGGTACCTTCGGTATTTACACCAACCATCGCCTTTCTGATTTCGTCGAGATGTTCCTGCTTCAACCCCAGATTGCGCGCTGGAGGCAAAGCAATGCTGGTGCGCTCGCCGGTACGGGAGTCGGTAATGTATTTCACCAGATGTGGCCGGTTCGCCACACCGTTGTTGGCGAGTGTTGCCGTGGCATGAGCGAGTTGAATCGGCGTATAGGCGTTATAGCCTTGACCAATGCCGATGGAAATCGTTTCACCGGCATACCATTTTTGCTGCTCCGGTTTTCTGAAACGCTTTCGCTTCCAGGCCTGCGAAGGCAGCACGCCCTCGGACTCACCATCGATGTCGATACCGGTTCGCTGCCCGAAACCGAGCCGCCCCATGAATCGGGAGATATTGTCGATGCCCATGTCGCCGGCCAGAATGTAGTAGTAGGTATCGCAGGACTGGACAATGGACTGGTACATATCCACCATGCCATGCCCGCCTTTCTTGTCGTCGCGAAATGTGTGTCCGCCAAAGACAAAAAAACCGGGATCGGATATTTTCTGCTCCGGACGACGCTTGCCCAGGCTGAGCGCAGCCAGTGCCATGAAGGGTTTGAACGTGGAACCGGGCGGATACGTTCCATTCAGCGCTCGATTGACCATCGGCTTGTCGGGAGACTCATTGAGATCTTTCCAGTTTTGCGTGTCGATGCCATCGATAAATACATTCGGATCGTAGTTGGGCACCGATACCAGCGCAAGAATTCCGCCGGTGGCGGGCTCAATCGCGACCAGCGAACCGCGGCGTGAACCAAAGGCTTGTTCAGCGATGTGTTGCAGCTCCGCATCGATGGTCAGGGTGAGGTTGTTTCCGGCCACCGGTGCGGTGCGGGCCAGCGTGCGTATCGCGCGTCCGCCCGCATCGACTTCCACTTGCTCGAAACCCGCGAGTCCGTGAAGTTCGAATTCATAGCGCTGCTCAAGGCCAGTCTTGCCAAAGTGATCGGTGCCACGATAGTTTGCATCCTGGTAGGCCTCTTCAATCTTTTCCAGATCGCGATCATTGATACGGCCGATGTACCCGAGCATATGCGAGGCGAAAGCATCGTTTGGATACTGGCGAAACAGGCGGGCCTTGATATCGACACCCGGAAAGCGGTAGCGATTGGCGATGAATTTTGCCACCTCTTCGTCCGTCAGCCGGGTTCGGATCGGTAGCGATTCGAAATTTCGACTTTCCTCCAGCAGCTTTTTGAAACGCTTGCGATCCTTGGCTTCAATGTCGACGAGCTGGGCCAGACTATCGATGATCGCATCCAGATGCTGGGTTTTTGAAGGCGTGATCTCCAGCGTATAAGCGGAGTAGTCGTTCGCCAGAACAACGCCGTTGCGATCAAAGATCAATCCGCGATTGGGTACTACCGGAACCAGTGAAATCCGGTTGTCTTCGGCTCGCGTCTGGTAATACTCGTGCTGGATAAGCTGCAACCAGACAAAGCGCGCCAGCAACAGACAAAAGCAAACCAGTACAAAACTGCCCGCCACGAGCACCCGTATTCGAAAACGCTCCAGTTCCTCCTGAGGGTTCTTGAATTCCATCAGCTGGCTTCAGCGTGCTTGTATCTCAAGTCGGCACGGATTCTTGACGCCGGGGCTTTGCAACACGCAAAAAGGAAATCCCTCCATTCATCGCGCCAGAGACATGGAAAAGTGGCGCTCATATCGGGCGGTTGACGTCTTTGTCTTCTGGTTGAAACTGGGGTATCAGGAGCAGGTAAGTGACCGGATGCCAGAACAACGTGGCGGTGAAGCTCGAAAGAAACCACAGTAATCCGGGAAATTCGGCACCACTCAGCATTCGCGCCAGCAGCATGACCAACTGCACGCCAAGAAACATGGGCAACACATGCAGCGCCTGTTGCGCCAGGGGAAACCAAAGCATTCGTCGTGAAAGTGCGGCGGCAGCAAATGCCAGCAGAACATATGCCAAAGCATGCTGACCCATCACGCTGGCGTTCGCCACATCCATCGCCAAACCAAGAATGAAGCCTGCAGCCATACCCACTTTCAGGGGTTGGTGCACGCACCAAAATGCCAGCACCAGAGCTACCCAGTCCGGAATGCCAGGCAGTCGGCCAAACGGAATCAGGTTCATCACCAAGGCAAGACACAAGGTCACAACGATGAACCAGTTGCTGACCGGCAGCAGAATCCGACGCGAGGAGTGGGTGGGTTGCATCATTTGGCCGACCCTGCCATTTCAGAGTTAAATGACCCGCCATTCAAGGAAAATTTTGACTCGATCTTCATGCGCTACGGTGCCTTCCTTTTCGGCCGCGAGCTGCGTCCAGGCGTCTCGACAGGTTTTTTTACCTCGTCCGGTTGCGGTGGCAAGTTCGCCCGACCGCTAAGCACCAGAGCCAGTCCATGTCGCTCGACGCCTGCCAATGGAACGCAGGTAATCCTGGCAAACGAGTAGGCGCTATCGCGCTCGACCTTGGTCACTTTGGCCACCGGCAAGCCGGGCATATAAACTCCGTCGAGACCAGATGTCACCAGAATGTCGCCGACTTGCACTTCGGTGTTGGCGGCCTGAAAGCGAAGTTCCATCGCACCGGCACCGGCGCCTGCGAGTATCGCGCGCTGTCCGTTTCTCTGCACCTCGACCGGAACGGCTTGATCCTTGTCGGTCAGCAACAGAACTTCCGATGTGAGTGGAAAAACCCGCACCACCTGACCGATCACACCGATATCGTCAACAACCGCCTGGCCTGCCTTGATGCCTTGCTGGCTGCCCTTGTCGATGATCACCCGACGCGAAAACGGGTCACGTGTTGCATAAAGAATTTCGACAATGCGGCCTTCGACCGGCTGCCGTGCGCGCATATCCAGCAATGCCCGCATGCGAATGTTTTCCTTTTCGAGATGACGCTGGCGCAGCAGCAGGTTTGCAGCCTCCAGCTGGCGCCGACGCAGTTCCTCGTTTTCTTTGAGCAGTGTCGATTGCCGCGCAAGATAGGCGCCCATGTCGCCGGCAGCGTCTATCGGTACCCCCGTGGCTCGCTGCAAGGGCCAGGCAGCGGTGGCCACGGCAAGACGCAACCACTCCAGCGTGTGAAAGCGCAGATCGGCAACCAGCAGAACGAGCGAAAGTGAGACGAAAAAAACCAGCCGCACCAGCGGCGCCGGGCCTCTTTTGAAGAAGGGAGGCGGAGCATGACCAACCACGGACATCAAGGCAGGTGTGCCCCCGAAATAAGATGAAAACCCAGATGAATACCCTCTCACGCCCCAAATACGGATACTGCGGGGGCAACTTGCAAGCTACACGGGGCGGGCTCTACTCGTTGGCGAAAATACTGCCAAGTTTGTCCATCTTTTCTAGGGCCATGCCCGAGCCGCGTGCGACGCAGGTCAGCGGATCGTCCGCGACGATCACCGGCAGGCCGGTTTCCTCTGTCAGCAGGCGATCCAGATCGTGCAGCAAAGCACCGCCGCCCGTCAGCACGAGGCCGCGTTCGGCAATGTCGGCACCCAGCTCTGGCGGGGTCTTTTCCAGTGCGTCCTTGACCGCCTTGACCACTTGATTGAGGGGCTCGGAGAGCGCTTCGAGTACCTCATTGGAGGAAATGGTGAATTTGCGCGGAATACCCTCAGCCCGGTTGATGCCGGACACTTCCATTTCGCGCACCTCGGCACCCGGAAAGGCGGAACCGATCTGCTTCTTGATGTTCTCGGCGCTGTTGTCTCCGATCTGCATGCCGTAATTGCGGCTGATGTAGGAGATGATCGCCTCGTCGAACTTGTCGCCACCGACGCGTACCGAATTCGCATAGACCATTCCGCCGAGCGAAATCACGCCGACTTCGGTAGTACCGCCACCAATATCGACCACCATCGATCCGGTGGCATCCGACACCGGCAAACCGGCCCCGATCGCGGCGGCCATGGGTTCTTCGATCAGATACACCTGTGAGGCACCGGCACCCAAGGCAGACTCGCGAATCGCCCGACGCTCAACCTGGGTCGAACCCGAGGGCACGCAAATGATGATGCGGGGGGACGGGGAGAACAGACGCGACTCATGCACCCGCTTGATGAATTGTTTGAGCATCTGCTCGGTCACGGTAAAATCCGCGATCACGCCGTCCTTCAGCGGCCGGATCACTGAAATTTCCTTGGGATTGCGTCCAATCATTGTCTTGGCTTCCCGGCCAACCGCCTGAATGGTTTTCTTGGCGTTGGGTCCGCCCTCG